>NZ_JAZVJO010000142.1:0-9466 GCF_059453735.1 Peribacillus sp.
TTCAAGCTGACCACGTTGAATTAAATGGGTTTTCGAAAGGATCCTTATCAAGTTTATTTTAAAATAGAACGGATTTGACTTTTGAGATTGCATTTAGTAAGGCAGTTGATGGAAGTGTTGGCGTGAAGACTCCTGCGGGAATAGCAGGACAGGTGAGACCCCGCAGGAGCGTAAGCGATGATGCGGCTCACCGCCTGCCCGCGGAAAGCGAAACGCCTGGAATGGAAATCAACACCTCATTTTAGAAGATAAAAAAGAAAACTGTAGACAAGACTCGATTTTCATCTGAGTTTATCTACAGTCTGAAACCTCAAACTCTTGAGTTTTTTTTTCTGCAATTAATTGTTTGCTAATTTATCAATCTGTTTTTTTACTGAATGGAAAGAGTGACGAATATTCTTAACTAATCCAATGGTTCGACTAATTTTCAATTCAATAATAGGCTGTGCAAGTGAGGCTGTTAACTGGCTAGAGAGAATCATGGTAATAATCAATGAAAGGCATCCAAGCAGCAGGAAGCTCTCGACATTTGTGAAGTAGCTTTGCATCTCACTTTCACGGAAAGTACGGACCAGAAAACCGTGTAATAAGTAAACATAAAGTGTCTGTGTCCCCCAATTCGTAAAGAAATGTTTTTCTTTAGGGATAAATGAAAGGAAGCAAAAAGTCATTAAGACACTTAAGGCATAAAATCCGAGTCGTTTGAACATTGAGATTAAACTTGCTTGTTCAAGCTCCGAATAAGGTTTTGAACCAAGGAGCCATTTATAGTTAATATCAGGCATTAAATAAAAGAAAGCAAAGACAATGACCATAATGAAAAGTGAGGTTACTCGAATCTTAGTTGAAAAGAGTTTTTGTAAAGAATCTTTACTAAGATGGTATCCAATTAAGAACATCGGAAAGAAAACGAACGTCCTTGAAAGACTTAAGTAATTACTGACCCAATCAACATACCCAACCAACAGGGCAATAACAATCGACAGTGTAATAGCTATCATAGGTTTCAGTTTGGCAAAGCCAAGCAGCATGATGTTCCAGCAGAATAAACTAATGAGAAACCATAACGCCCAATTAGGATCAAATAAATCAAGCTGGAATGTATCTTTTCTATATAAAAAATAATAGAAAACCGTATAGATTACTTGAAAAATGATATAAGGGAGAATTAATTTCTTCGTTATTTTTGCTAAATAGCCTTTCTTATAATATCCTTTCGCAAAAAATCCTGATACGAGAATAAAGGGAGGCATATGAAAAGTATAGATGGTTTTATAAAGTGCATAAATGAGTTCAGTATCATTAATAAAACTGTTTAATAGATGTGCAAAGACAACAAAGCCCATTAATATAAATTTAGCATTATCGAAATAGTAGCTGCGCTTATTCATGATTGCCTCCTTAGATAGATAGCCAATGAGAAGTCTCTCCTTCATTACCCTAATTAAAAAATAAAAAACCTTTAAGCAAAAAAACCTTAATTGAATTAACCAAACAAATTATAGCGAAAATTAAATAAAGATTAAACTAAACCTTTTTTCCTATTTTTAACTATTAGGTAGGAATAATATGGTATTTTGTTGAATTATGGAAATGAATTGAGCATTTTAGGGGATGAATATAATGGAGGGAAAAACTGAAGGTTTTCTTCGGATTCAGCAGGAAAATCATACGTTATTGAGCCTTATTCAGCAATATAAAGCGATTTTTGACCAAGCTTTTGAACCGTTTATTCTTACTGATGGTGAAAATCAAATTTGTTTTGTTAATCAACCAGCATGCAGTCTTTTTCAAGAAACAGAAGAAAATTTATTAGCTGCTAAAATAACCGACCTGTTTACTGGAGCGGTCGCTTCTACGCTTTCTTCAGAAGATAGTTATCCTTATACAGAAGGTAAGTACCAATGGAAGATACAACTTAGAGATGGTGCGATTAAGTCGATTGAATGCATCGTTCTGACGCTTAATATAGAGGGACATAAGTTATATAAAATAAAAGACATTACATCAGAACATCTGGCGGAACAGGAGAAACAAATGTCGATGAAAATGTTTAAAGATATGTTTCATCAGGCAGTCGACTGTATTGTAATTTATGACAGCAGTGGAATAGTAATGGATGTTAATGATGCTTTTTGCCAAGCTCTTCAATTAGAAAAACGACAAATTGTAGGGAAAAATATCAACACCTTGGTCACTGCTGCGTACATAGAAGAGTGGCATAAGGGGATTCTTCATGTACATCATTCAGGTTCGTATAAGGGCGATGTCGAAATGGCCTCAAAAGGAAAAGTGATAAGTTTTGATTATACCACCAGCTCAAATAACATGAATGGTTTGTTTATGTCTATATTTAGGAATGTTACAGAAAGACGGATAATGGAACAGAAGCTTAAGAAAAGTGAACGAATTACTCAGGAGTTATTAGAACAATCGATGGATGCCATCCTATTCTCGGATAAGAACAATATGATTTTCAGGGTAAATGATGCTGCCTGTAAAATTTTCGAAAATAATAAGGATGATTTAGTTGGCGGAAAAATCTGTCATTACATTCATAAAAAAGATGAGAATTACAAACAATTATTAGAGCATTTTGCAAAAGAAGGCTCAGTACGTGGAGAACTATTTTTTAAAATGCCTAATAAACAGATTAAACTTCTTGAACTGACATCAAAAAAGCATGAAGATGAAGGCTATAATTTGACGATCCTTCGGAATGTGAGTGAACGCTGGCGGATTGAAACGGAGCTCAGAAATAGTGAACGGAAATTCCGTAAAATATTTGAAGGTTCCTTAGATGGGATGATTCTGTGGAAAACGTCCGAATTTATCGATATAAATGAAGCCGGATTAAAAATACTTGAACTGTCAAAGCAGGAGCTGCTTCGAATTTCGATTCATTCACTAGTTGAACAAAACTCGATAAATAGGAAGCCATTACAAAATCATCTGGAAATGGTCTTTCGAAACGGGTCCGAAACTTCCGTTATACCTTTAGTGATGAGAAATGGTAAAACGAAACATATAGAAATATCAACCAGAGAAAATTTATATTCTGGCCTCCACCTTACGATCATTAGAGATGTTACCGAAAATCTTGTCATGCAGGAACAAATTCGTAAATCAGATACACTGAGTGTAGTGGGAGAGCTCGCAGCAGGAATTGCCCATGAAATAAGAAACCCTATGACAGCGGTAAAAGGATTTATTCAATTGCTGCAGACGAGCGTTAAAGAAGATTTCAGTACCTATTTTCATGTTATCATGACTGAACTGAACCGAATTGAGACCATTATTACAGAATTTCTAGTATTGGCTAAACCACAAGCTGTACATTATTTTAGTCAAAATATTAATAGCATTATGTTAGAAACACTTGAGTTGATGGGCGCACAGGCACTGCTAGAAAATATTCAGTTTGAGAGTGATTTCGAGGAAAAAGAATTTCACGTTTTTTGTGAGGCAAACCAGCTTAAGCAGGTGTTCATTAACATTCTAAAAAACGCCATTGAAGTGATGCCTTCTGGAGGCATTGTTCGGGTGAAAACAAGAAGGTGGGGGACGAACCAAGTTCAAATCACGATAACAGATGAAGGGCAAGGAATTCCAGAAGAAAAAATTAAAAAACTAGGCGAACCTTTTTATACCACAAAGGAAAGGGGAACGGGTCTAGGACTTATGGTTAGTTATAAAATTATCGAAGAACATTCAGGCATGATTAAAGTGGAAAGTGAAATAGGCAAAGGGAGCAGCTTTCATATTCGTCTCCCTCTTTATAAAGAAAAAAATAAGTAACGTATTATAGGTAAAGGCTGCGTGTGATGCAGCCTTTTTGTCATTCCTGATGCCATCTTTTTAATACAGGATCAGAAGGAAGCACGAGAGTGAAAATACCTAACAATGGCAGAAATCCGATCCATTTGATGGTCGACGCAATACCTATAAAATCAGCTGCAAAACCAAGAGCCACTGATCCAACCGCTCCCATGCCAAATGCAAATCCGACTGTTAGCCCAGCCATGGTTCCAATTTTTCCTGGAAAGAGTTCTTGAGCATATATAACCGTTACGGAAAAGCTAGTCATTATGACGAATCCTGCAAGTAATAAAAGGATGATGACGACTGAAGCAGATGCATATGGCAAAATAATTGTAAATGGCGCACTGCCTGCAAGAGAAAAGAAAATAATATTTTTTCTGCCAAATCGGTCTGCTAAAGGACCACCTAAAAAGGTTCCTAATGCTCCAGCAGCCAAAAATGCAAAAAGATAAAGCTGTGAGGAACGAATGGTGAATTGATAATCGTGAATCAGATAAAACGTATAGAAGTTAGTCATACAAGATATATACCATGATCTCGCAAAGATCAAAAAGAGGACAATACCTAACGCTCTGTAGATTTTTTGTTCAGGCTTTTTTGTCTGTAGTTCAGTAACCTTTTTTCCTATTGAAAAGAAAGATCGTCTCTCTTTATACCAATTAGCGATTAGAATTAAAAGAAAGACAGCGAGTAAAGCAACCGGTACAAACCATAGGGCTCCTTTTTGTCCGTATGGCAACAGGATAATCGCCGTTATTAAAGGTGCCAATGCTTGGCCAGTGTTCCCGCCAACTTGATAAATGGATTGAGCAAGCCCTCTTCTTGTCCCACCCGCCATAAAGGCAACACGTGATCCAGCGGGGTGAAAAATGGCAGAACCAACTCCAATCAACATAACCGAGAACAAAATAATGG
Organism: Peribacillus sp.; assembly: GCF_059453735.1. Taxonomy (NCBI): domain Bacteria; kingdom Bacillati; phylum Bacillota; class Bacilli; order Caryophanales; family Bacillaceae; genus Peribacillus; species Peribacillus sp. The sequence continues at coordinate 4,738 of NZ_JAZVJO010000142.1, forward strand.
TATAGGAAGGGGCTAGTCCTAAAAGCAGCATTCCACAAAGCGTACTTGCCATACCAAGTGGCAGGGCATATGGAAGAGGAAATGTATCTGTATACCAACCAAAAATCGGCTGCATCACTGAAGCAACCATGTTCAAAGAAAAAGCAATCAAGCCAAGCTGGGTATAACTGAGTGAAAGAGATGCTTCAAGAATAGGAAACATTGCAGGCACAACAGCTTGGAGTGAATCATTTAGTAAGTGGCAGATGCCCATAATAATCAGAATACCATAAGAGGTCTTTGAGGTAAGTTGTGCAGCTGTTGTTGATGATTCCATATGCTGCTCCTTTCTGACAAGAGGTAATGTCATTTTTCATTATATATTAAAATATACAGAAAAAGGGAGTGGTAATGGAGTGAATTGACAAGGCAGAGTGATTTTATTATAATTAATTTGAATTCGAGATATTTTAAAGAAGGATGTGAAAACAATGGGTAATGACAGCATCCAGCAGTCTCTTAAGTTATTTATCGTTCTTTCCAGAGCCCACAGATCAATGAATGATGTTGTGAATAAATATATTGCAAAACAAGGATTGAATCCAACAGAATTTGCAGTACTAGAGCTTCTGTACCATAAAGGAGAACAGCCGCTTCAGCAAATTGGGGGTAAAATTCTCCTTGCCAGTGGAAGTATTACGTATGTAGTAGATAAACTTGAGCAAAAAGAATTCCTTGAGCGAATTGCCTGTAAAAATGACAGACGTGTCACCTTTGCCAAAATTACTGAAAAGGGCAAAATCTTTATTGAAAGTATCTTCCCAGACCATGAAAAGAAAATTGATGACATTATGAATGTTTTGACTTCAGAAGAAAAAGAACTGGCTACTGAATTAATCAAAAAGATTGGCTACAATGCCCTAGAACAAGAACAAAAATAAACCCTCCTATATGGAAGGTTTTTTTTTTCACAAAGTAGTCGGTATTTACCATTAACAATCATTTATTTTAAGTAGCGGATAGTTGGTTCATTAATTAAAGCGTCGTAAGGCAGTTCGGTCTCTATCGTGGGATGGCTGGTCTTTTTTTTGTGAGATAGTCCGCGCAACTTTACAAAAAGAAAGATGCCCCGCGGGGTATTTTTTGGCTGTAAGTAGTGCACAGACGGGAATACGCTGCCTTTAGACGGGAATATACAGGAACCAGACGGGAATACGACCATACCAGACGGGATTAACGACATAAATGGGTAATAAAGAGGAGAAATCCCCCCCTATATAAATAGGAGATATCTTGATTTAGATTTACAATTAAACACCTATTTTTATCGCTTTTTTAGGACCCGATAATTCGCTTCGGCCTTTTTCAATTGAATTTCCTAGAAGAAAGGAAGTAACATTTCGCCTGTTTATTTTAAAATTTGTCATTGATACAAGTAAAGAAATCCGGCTCATTTATGCTAAACTTTAAATCTCTAAGAAGGGATATTACTAGTTTAAGAGAATACATAGTAGGATGAATTGTATGGAGACTAAGAGAGTGGAGTGAATAGAATGAAATTCGAAACATTTGAATACAAACGGCCTGTTTTAGATGAAGTGAAAGAGTCATTTACTCAAGCTTTGAATACGTTTATGGAAGCAGAGAATGCAAAAATTCAGGGACAAGCAATGAATGAAATAAATACTTTGCGAAATAGTGTGAACAGCATGTTCGCCCTTTGTTCCATTAGACACTCAGTTGATACAACGGATTCTTTTTACAAAACGGAAATGGATTATGTCGATGAAGTAGGTCCGGAGTTAGAAGACCTAGAATCACAGTTTTATCAAGCGTTAGTAAGCTCTGCTTTTCGTAATGAACTAGAAGCGGAGTATGGAAGTCAATTATTTGCTTTGGCAGATGCCCAGCTTAAAACGTTTTCACCGGAAATTATTCCGTTACTTCAGCAAGAAAATCGTTTGACGACACAATATTCGCAGCTAATTGCTTCAGCCAAAATAGAATTCGAAGGGGAAGAAAGAACGCTTGCCCAGCTTCAGCCTTTCACAGAGTCACCTGATCGGAATATAAGAAAAGGGGCAAGCCATGCCTATTTTGGTTTTTTTGAAAAAAATGAAAAGCAGTTGGATGATATCTTTGATCAGCTTGTAAAGGTCCGACACGAGATGGCATTGAAGTTAGGCTATAAAAACTTCGTTGAACTAGGGTATTATCGAATGGCACGAACTGATTATAATGCTGAGAATGTTGCGAACTACCGTAAACAAATCAAGGAATATGTTGTTCCGCTGGTGAGTAAGTTGATGAAACGCCAAGCCAATCGTCTGAATCTTGACCATCTTACCTATTATGATGAAGCCTTTGAATTTCAAACAGGCAATGCTGTACCTAAGGGAGATGCAGATTGGATTATTGAAAATGGCAGAAAGATGTACCGTGAACTGTCACCTGAGACAGCTGAATTCTTTGAATTTATGATCGAAAATAATCTGATGGACCTTGTTGCTAAAAAAGGTAAAGAAGGCGGGGGCTATTGTTCGTTTATTGAGGATATGCAAGCACCCTTTATTTTTTCCAATTTTAATGGGACTTCGGGTGATATTGACGTGTTGACCCATGAGGCGGGACATGCATTCCAAGTATATAGCAGCCGTTCATTCACGGTTCCTGAATACTACTGGCCAACCTTTGAGTCTGCTGAGATTCATTCAATGAGTATGGAGTTTTTAACCTGGCCATGGATGGAGTTATTTTTTAAAGAAGATACAGATAAATATAAGTTCTCACATTTAAGCGGTGCGCTTACCTTTTTACCATATGGAGTGGCTGTTGATGAATATCAGCATTTCGTTTATGAAAATCCGGAAGCATCACCTGCTGACCGTAAGCAAGCATGGAGAAATATAGAAAAAATCTATCTTCCAGATCGTGATTATGAGGGGCTGGAATTTCTTGAAAACGGCGGATATTGGCAGCGCCAAGGTCATATTTATTCTACACCATTTTATTATATTGACTATACGTTAGCCCAGCTGTGTGCCTTCCAATTTTGGAAACGTTCAATTGAGGGAGACGAAACAGCTTGGGAGGATTATATCCGTTTATGTAAGCTTGGAGGCAGTCAGTCTTTCTTGGAGCTTGTTGAATCCGCACATCTTGTATCACCATTTGAAGAAGGAGCTGTTCAATCAGTAACTGCCGTTATTGATAAGTGGTTGTCTTCGATTGATGATGAGAAACTGTAAATAGTATAAGGTTAAAGGAAGCTGTTTCTTTTCTAGACAGCTTCTCTTTGTCGTTTAAAAAGAGGGAAAGCCTGTCTTAAATGTCCTCCCTATCACATATACTCTTTAGGAGGGGGGATTTAATGCGTGCAAGGTGGACAGGCGCCTTCCAAATTGCTGCAGTTTATGTAGGAACGGTCGTCGGTGCGGGGTTTGCAACCGGGAGAGAAATAGCGGAGTTTTTTACTAAATATGGATCTATAGGGTTTTTGGGAATATTAATTGCCGGATATATATTTATTTATACGGGTACAAAGATGATGATCTTATCGGCACGTGCTCAAGCACGGACGTACGAAGAATTTAATCGTTTTTTATTTGGGAGAAGATTAGCACCTTTCGTTAATGTTTTCTTTCTTGTTATGCTTATAGGTGTCACAGCTGTTATGATTTCCGGGGCTGGAGCTGTATTTGAAGAGCAATTAGGTCTTTCGAGGCTGATTGGTGTAACGGTAACCATTATTGGCGCTACGGTTATTTTAATGCTTGGGTTAAAGGGGTTATTCCTAGTTAACTCTTTCGTTGTGCCCATTATGATTTTCTTTAGTGTGATGCTTTGTGTGTTAACGCTTGCTGATGGCAGAATACAGCCTAGTATGCTCTTCTTGCCGAGTACTGTATCAATGGACGCTGTATTATCTCCTTTTGCCTATGCAGCGTTTAACTTGGCTTTGGCCCAAGCCATCTTAATACCGGTAGCTTATGAAGTTAAGGATGAAAAAGTTATACGTGAGGGAGCTGTATTGGGAGGGCTGTTTTTAACACTTATTCTGCTGGCTGGGCATATATCCCTTTTGGCACTTCCAAACGTATTAACGTATGAAATACCAACGGCTGAACTGATGAAGAAGGCTGCTTCGGGATTGTACTGGGTCTTTATTTTAGTTATTTACTGTGAAATTTTCACTTCAGTGATTGGCAATATTTTTGGGTTGCAGAAGCAAATAAATGCTTATATAAAGCTCCCCAATTTGTTGGTTACATTACTAATCTGTACGCTGTCTGTTATCATTGGTCAATTTGAATATGGTACTCTCCTAAGTTATTTATATCCGATTTTCGGTTACATCAGTTTATTATTTTTATTCTTGATCTGGCTGGCTAAATTAAATAAACCGATGCATTAAAAAAAGGAAGACAAGTATGTCTACAGTCTTCTTTTTTAGTTTTTAAAATGCGGCTGTTGATTTCCATTCCAGGCGTTTCGCTTTCCGCGGGCGGGCGGTGAGCCTCCTCGTCGCTTACGCTCCTGCGGGGTCTCACCTGTCCCGCTTTCCCCGCAGGAGTCTTCACGCCTTCCACTCCAATCACGCAGTCTTTCTAAATTTAATTTGAATTTTAGTCCGAAGCTCAAATGGAAACACGTGCTACCAATAGCAGATTTAGAAGGGGATTCATTCAAATCGGGGGAATTATGAAGAAAACTCTATCCGACAAGTCCATTGGACACGAAAAATAGGATT
>NZ_JAZVJO010000143.1:0-4942 GCF_059453735.1 Peribacillus sp.
TTAAAACCACATTTTCAAGAGCTTTTACTATTAAAATATCATTCAGGTTTATCGTATGAAGATATTTATAAAATATTGGAAGTAAAGGTAAGTTCTATTAAGACGAATTTATTCAGAGCAAGAAAACAACTAGCAAAGGTGTATAAGGAGGCAAACTATGAGTGATGAACCAAAGGTAACAAAACCAGCTGAAATTGATTTTTTCACTAATACATCTTTACAAAAGTCTATCAAAAAAACGAAAAAGAAGCAGATTATTAAGTATATCTTCATATCGGTTGTTTCTACAACCATCTTGCTGATGGTTGTATTATTAGGAAGTCAATACATACTGAGTAATAAGATTGCAGACCAAGATTCTATTTACTATCAGATTCACGGAGCAAATATATCGTATGAGAGTACTAATTATAGCCATAATCTTTTTAGCGTTATAGCAGAGACAACATACAAAAAAAACCTTGGAGATCGTTCAATTATTTGGAATAAAACTACAGAAAAAATTCCTGTATTCGGAAGGAAAGATATGATTGAAAATAGCAGTGGAAAGATAGAAATTAATCATTATAACGAAAAAGCACAACGAACTGTCCGTTATAACAACTTTAATAATGAAAGGAAAATCGATTTTTATTATCCGAAGTTGACCTATGATTATTTACCAGATGAACTTAATATTGCTGTTGGTTTGGATAAGAATCAATTAATTGAAATTGCCCTTTCCTTTAAGGTGCCACTTAGTGCAGCAGAGCTACATGAACGGTTAGGGCATGAAAATGTCAATTGGTTATGAGCCGATACAACGACATCAGCTCAAATGGCTAAGATGGAAAAGGAGAACAATGGTGATAGTGTGAAAACGAAGGGTGGCGGCGGTGCTTTAGGATTTAAAGTGAGACAAGAAGCTCCTTATTCCGAGGCTTATAGCCAAGAGTTCATCAAAATGTTGGAGGAAATGAGTGTAACCGGCCGTCATAAAAATACTATTAAAAATGCTCTGAAAGGAATTGAAGAAAACACTCAAACTTCAAATGGGAAGATTCGTTTTAACGGAGCCGTGGTTACTGGAACTCCAGAAGAACTTAAACGCTTCCAAGATCATGATTTTATTCGTGCCTCTGTACTTGGTGCTACGATTGATCAATATTAAATTAATGTTACAGAAATTAGAGAATACAGACAGCTGTATTCTCTAATTGTTGTTTTTCCTAAAAATACATTTGTGTTTTTGTAGAATATTTATTATTATAAGATAAGAAATTAAAAAAGAACGACTAATAAGGGACAGTTTGCTAAATATAAGGGTATAGAGAATTTATACGAAAATAAAAAACTATTAGTATAGTGTGTCTTTGCTAAATCTAGTTACCATTCATCTGGAGGAATTCATCATGTCAAACAAGGAACTAAAGAGAGGCCTAGAGGCACGTCATATTCAAATGATTGCTTTGGGTGGAACCATTGGTGTTGGGTTATTTATGGGCTCAGCCAGTACGATTGCATGGACAGGGCCATCTGTTATGCTAGCTTATGCAATTGCAGGAATTTTTATCTTTTTCATCATGCGTTCGATGGGGGAAATGCTGTATTTAGAGCCTACTACTGGTTCATATGCAACGTTTGCAAGTAACTATATTCATCCGTTAGCAGGTTATCTGACTGCCTGGAGTAATTGGTTCCAATGGGTAATTGTCGGTATGTCAGAAATTATTGCGGTTGGATTGTATATGCAGTATTGGTTCCCAGACTTACCAGCATGGATTCCAGGTGTCATTGCCATGGTTATGCTAGGGGCTGCAAATCTAATATCAGTAAAATCTTTTGGCGAATTTGAATTTTGGTTTGCCCTTATAAAAATTATCACGATTATCTTAATGATTATTGCCGGTCTCGGACTCATTTTCTTCGGTTTAGGAAATGGCGGGAATGCAATCGGCTTATCAAATCTTTGGTCTAATGGTGGTTTCTTCACAGGAGGATGGAAAGGTTTCTTTTTTGCCCTTTCTCTTGTTGTAGCAGCTTATCAAGGCGTTGAACTAATTGGTATCACTGCTGGAGAAGCAAAAGATCCTCAGAATACTATTACAAAAGCGATAAAAACCATTATTTGGCGGATACTAATTTTTTATATTGGTGCTATTTTTGTCATTGTTACCGTCTTTCCTTGGGATCAGCTAGATCAAGTAGGCAGCCCATTTGTCTCGACGTTTGCTAAAGTCGGAATCACAGCAGCAGCGGGTATTATTAACTTTGTAGTGATTACAGCAGCGATGTCTGGATGTAATAGTGGAATTTTCAGTTCAGGACGGATGCTGTATACATTGGCACGGAACGGGCAAGCTCCAAAAATATTTGCAAAGGTATCTAAAAATGGCGTACCTGCTTATTGTACAATTGCCGTCCTTTTAGGGTTAGCTGTTGGTGTTGTCTTGAACTATCTTGCACCCCCAGAAATCTTTGTATATGTATACAGTGCCAGCGTATTACCTGGAATGATTCCATGGTTTGCTATTTTGATCAGCTCGCTGAGATTTAGGAAAGAACGAGCAGCAGAAATGAAAGATCATCCTTTCAAAATGCCATTTGCACCATATACAAACTATGCCACGATTGCTTTCTTGTTATTGGTTTTGGTTGGCATGTGGTTTAATCCTAGTACACGTATTTCGCTTATTGTCGGAATTATATTCTTAGTTCTGGTAACAGCAAGCTTTTACATTTTGAAAATGGGAAAACGAGTACCGCTAGACTCTCATGAGGGTTAATTTAGGTCGAAAAAGAGGCTGTCCAAACTAGGACAGCCTCTTTTTCGACCTATTTCTTCTTCATAATAAGACTTACGGTAATCATCACAATGAAATTAACTAACAAGGCAATAATTCCAACATTTAAATCTTTTGCGGCCTGTGGCAAAAATGGAAACAACGTACCGATTGTGGATTGACTAATTGTAATATAGGTTACAATCGATAATCCAGAGATGATGCCGGTAATGGCACCATATTTAGTAACGATGTTGTTTTGTTTCAGACTAAAAAGAAGAGACGGGAAAAGTTGCGTGATAAAGCTATATCCCATTAGAATTAAAGCAGACATAGTTTCGCCGCCGTTTAAGGTAAAGTATACAGATATTAAAGCAATGACAGGCACGAGGCATTTAGCTAACCGCATTACGTTCTTGTCTGATGCTCCGGGAAGCAGCTCCTTATACACATTTTTCGCGAGCAGGGTAGAAACACTCATTAAAAGCATCGAGCCTGGTACTAAAGCAGTCAGCATCCCAGCGGCGCCAATTATTCCTATGAACCATGGATCAAAGGTTTGTATGGTTAAACGTAATAAGGAAAGGTCTGCATCGGCTCCTTGTAATCCAGGTACCTTTAATATGGCTGCAAATCCTACAAAGAAGACAAATAACAGCATGAGTGTATATAAAGGACTAATAATGGCATTTTTACGAAATGTTTTTCCGCTCCGTGCTGTATAGACCGCACTGAAAACTTGAGGCCACATGTAAAAACCAAAGACGAGCAAAATAACGGTAGAGATGAACCACGAAACACTAAGGCCCTGGTCGGGAAGCTTTAAAAAACCGGGTTTGGCTGAATTAATGGCTTCGAACATAGGCTGAAGACCACCAAAATAATGAATGGGAAGATAAATGCCTAAGAAGGCAATAATGACAATCATCATGATATCTTTAATGACAGCTGTCCAAGCGGAGCCGTGAATTCCAGAAATCATTACATAAATAGTCAGGCTGATGGCTCCAAGCCAAACAGCAGTAGTCATTGATATAGCTCCATATGAAGCTTCTGAAACAATAATTCCTAACCCTTTTAGCTGCACGACAATGACAGGAATCATGGATACCACACCGACAAGTGCGGCCAATATTCCTAAGGAGGAACTCTTATATTTGCTTACAAAGAAATCTGATTGTGACATTAATCGATTTTCTTTTGCGTATTTCCAAATCTCTGGGAGTAACCAATAAGATAGTACATAAGATAAGGTAATATAGATTAGGACGTATAAAGCAGGTGCACCCTTACTGTAAGCCCAGCCGCTGCCTCCAAGAAAAGAGAAAGTGGTATAAATCTCACCAGCCATCAATAAAAAGACGAAGATGGTACCAAATCCCCGACCGCCGACTGTCCATTGTTCCAAGTTCATATCTTTTCCTTTTGTAGAACGAATACCTAGAAAAATGGATAAAATTAGAAATCCTAGAATAATGATAAGAGCGATATTCATTCTTCTTCACCTTCTCGATTTCTTGGATCAAGCTTATACATGACAGCTAAAACGGCGGACGTTAGAACGACCCACATTGCCATCCAGAACATATAAAAAGGCATCCCTAATACATAGGGTTCAATACGATTAACAAAAGGAAGAAACCCTAATATTCCGATAAAAGGAACTAAAGTAAGAACATATAAAACCTTCATTTTAAAAACCCCTTTGTCTTAAATATACACAGTTTCTAGTAAAGTAATGTACCGATAATATATAGTAGCTTTCGTGATTTGTATAGAAAAATTTTTATTTCAAAAAAATAAGGTACCCCAAAACATGGGGTACCCGCAGACTGTAGACAAACTCGATGAAAATCGAGTCTTGTCTAAAGTTTTCTTTTTTATCTTCTAAAATGGGGTGTTGATTTCCATTCCAGGCGTTTCGCTTTCCGCGGGCAGGCGGTGAGCCTCCTCATCGCATACGCTCCTGCGGGGTCTCACCTGTCCTGCTATTCCCGCAGGAGTCTTCACGCCAACACTTCCATCAACTGCCTTTCTAAATGCAATCTAAAAAAATCAAATCCGTTCTATTTTAAAATAAACTTGATAAGGATCCTTTCGAAAACCCATTTAATGCAACGTGGTCAGCTTGAAATGGTCGCATTAGACCAGCTTGTTCCCGAGTACCATTTGGTCCGCAA
>NZ_JAZVJO010000144.1:0-5707 GCF_059453735.1 Peribacillus sp.
CACAAAGTATTGGGTATGATGTCCAATTTGCTGGAAATGTCATGGGCGTGTTCATGTTTGGTGTTTTAGTTGGATCTTTGGTGTTCGGATTCCTGACCGATAAAATGGGGGCAAAGAAAACCACATTTTTCTCCATGTTCGTTGGTTTGATTTCAGTTTTCTTATTGATATTCCTACCAGAAAATCCAGTGTTATTTTCAGTGGCACTCGGATTATTTGGATTTGTTTCATCATCTGTTGGAACACTAGGACCTTTATTGACTACCGCTATCTTCGGCACTAAAGAATATGGCGCAATTTATGGAACGGCAGCATTAGGTTTAGCGCTGGCAGGAATTACGGCCCTCCCTGCGAATGGGTTTGTATTTGATGCAACAGGAAGATATTTATACGTGTTATATTCTGTTGCTGTTATGATTCTGTTAAGTGTCTTGTTAATTATCATTGCGTTCAAAGGAAAAGAAAAATTAGAAAAAGCAGGTCAATGGAATTAAGCGACATGATTAAGGAGTAAGCGAAATCACATCTGTGGTTTCGCTTTTTTGATACCCTCCTTTTTCACTTGTCCATAAGCAGTTTGCTTCGAACACAAGGAGAAAGCTTTATTCGGAGCAGGAAACGGAAACATTCACAAAATAGAAAGCGGCAAAGGGATGATAAGAATGGGAGTAGGAGATTCCCTACTGTATCATTGAGGAATAAAAGCAGAAAAAGCCCGGATTCTGTCTGGATCGAACCTGGGCTGATATAGAAAAAAGGCCCGAAATCGGAAATGTTTATTTTTCACTAAAACGAGCCTATATCTGAAATCTTTATTTTGGTTAGGAAATGTTTATTTTAGGTTTACACTTTCAAAACAAGTTTTGCCACACATTTCACATGTGTTGAGTGTATGTGGCAACTCATGAGGTGCTGGTAAGTTTTCAAACATCCTATGAATAAGACCTCCGAGTACATCACTGCTAGGTTACCACCGAACAAATCCATCAAGCATCAAGAAAATCAAGTTCTATTCTCCGTAATTGTACTGTCCAGAATCCCGATGAATACCTAAATATTAATTTGAAGTAATAGGTGTTTCACCAAGAAGCTAGCAGCATAGTAAGATTATGGCGTAAACAGTTTCCAATTCCCTTCACTGACAACTTCCACCGCATCGTCAATCACTTTTATGGCGGTTTGATCATCAATTGCATACGCAGGCCCCTGAAACCCAGCGGCCCATCTCTCTGCAGCAGCCATTGTGTTATGCGGCAGCATCTCGTGTTCCAGATGGGGGAACATTGAAAAATCAACCATACTCAAGCCGTTATCACCACCATCAGGAGGAGTCCAACCAACAAAGAATTCACCGATGTTAGGTGCCATCACCATGCTCCCAGCACTCATTCCCACATAGACTGACCGCAACGACGGCAAAAGGTCCGCCAGTCCGGACTCCCGCATCCAATGGCATAGGTAGAGGGCGTCGCCTCCCGACACCAGAAGGACGTCCGTCTCCCTTACCAGAGGCACCCAGCGATCTTTACTAATACTAGGCAGTGCTGTGAGCTCTAGTATGCCGACGGAGTTCCATCCCAGGTTGACCATAGGATTATCTTCTTTCCCACTAATGAACTCCCAAGCTTTGACGCCTGGCCCAACCCAGGGGTGTCCATACATCGCGGTGGGGATGCACAGGGCGTTAGAGTCACCGATTGGCTTGTCCAGCATGTCAATCAACGTATCGTGAATGCTTTTGTTATTAATACCACCAGATGTAAGCAGAAGTTTCATAACTCCACTCCTCCTCTTTGCACGTTTTTACCACAGTCAAAGATTTGTGAATTTAGATAGTATCCTAAGGTAGATTAGGTAACATAGGGAGTCTTCACCTATAAATATTATTAATATTCTGTAATTATTTGGATAGAACCTGGGCTAGCATAGAAAAAAGGCCCGAAACCGGAAATGTTTATTTTCACTAAAACGAGCCTTATATCTGAAATCTTTATTCTGGTTAGGAAAGTTTTACAGCAAGATATGGATAGTGAAGCAATTTTTACCGTGATAAATTTAGGTCAATGGATTTGGCCAATTCAAACAGAATCATCTAAATTGTGATGAACATCAACCCAAATTAAAAATTTGAATCAATCGGCAGCTTTTTAATAGGGGTAAATATATGATAGTCCGAATCAAGATGATGAACGCTATTAAAGACTTGAATAAGTTCAATATCTGATTTATCTCTTTCTTGCTTTGAAATTTTCAAAAATCTTGCGAAATCGGTTATCAACACATCACCCACATCAAGAAGATCACCAGTGTATTTGAACTTAGCACAAAAGATTTGTGGTACATCTACGTTGAAGTAGAAAGGTTTATCTATTTGTATATCGTATGGAATGCCAAAGAGAGCATTGAATTGAGTTGAATTTGGATGGCAATTTGAATAGAGCATAAAACAAGGTCCAGAAACTGTGTCATCTATTGTTTCTAATAGCATTTTAGAATGAGCATGAATCTTTGCTTTGTAATCTTCAGTTGCCAAATCAACTTCAAATGCAATACCCGTCAATCTGATAGCGTCAAATTCCGTCAAGCTAAAATCGGTTACTACATCACCATTAAGGTTTTTTAAAGGGCGCTTAACGACTTTAGGTATAGGTTCTGAAGATATGGCGCTTTCTTTTTCTTTTAGTGAGCGAGGAGTTAGGTTATATTGACGCTTAAAAGCACGAGTGAACGAAGATTGTGATCCGAAATTTAACTGATATGCAATCTCCGTCAATGATAATCGGCCTTCTTGAATTAATCTAACTGCGCTATTTAATCGTCTCGACAATATATATTGGTTCAAGGAACAACCCATTATTGCAGAAAAAAGTCTGTGAAAATAAAATTTCGACATGTTGAAGTTTTTAGATACAGACTCCACTGACAACGGTTCCTCAATATGATCTTCAATAAAAATTAAAGAGTTTTCAATAATTCTATAATGATCCATAAGGGGATCCTTCCCTCCATATTCCATTATTTTAGAATCTAAATTGCTAATAAGATTAATCATTTTAAGGAGGCGCATTAATGAACAAGGATAGAATGAATGGAATATTAATCGGTATATTTTATATCGTTGCTGCCGTCAGTGCTGTTATTGCTGTGCTATTATATCAACCGTTACTATCAGAAGATTGGTATAAGGCTGTGGTGAATGGTTCGGAAACAGCTTTTCTGATTGGTGTAACGAATGACATTTTGCTAATTGTAACTGCAATTGGAACAGCTATTATGTTATTTCCGTATGTACGATTATGGAATGAACATTCGGCATTAGCCTATCTTTGTTTTCGATTTATGGAGGCTGTTTTTATAGCGATTGGCGTGGTGAGTATATTAGGTTTGATAAATCTTAGTTCTGATTACGGAGCTGGACATATAGTTAATGAAGGAGCATATCATCACACGGGAAGCGTTCTTCAATCATTTCATGCTTGGACTTCTATATTAGGGCCGAATTTGATGCTCGGCTTGAATACACTCTTGTACAGTTATTTATTATATAAGACGGAAATCGTGCCAAAACGGCTAGCGATATTTGGAATGCTGACGGCTGTTATGGTATTCCTTGCTGGATTGCTCAATATGTTTGATATCATTGACCCATTCTCTACTATAAAGGGACTTATCGCCCTGCCAATCGGCATCTATGAGTTGAGTTTGGCAATCTGGTTAATCATAAAAGGCTTTAATACAAAGAAATTAGAGATACTAAGAGGAAGCAAGAGCTAATTTAATGTTGAGTAACGTGCCAGGAAAAAAATCACCTACAATAAACCGCTTATCTAAAGTTTACATTCTCACTATTCGTATCAAACACATCTTTAATTCAGCATATTCCATAGATATTCCTCATAAGTAATGATCCCTTTCCTTTATCTTTGTATTGTATATTCAGAGGTTGGTTCCTTTATTCTACTAACCTTCTTGGACCTTTTATTCATTGATAGGAAGCAATCAAATATTTTAAGTAAGGTCACGGTCAAGGCAAAGTGATGATTACTTTATAATGAGGGCCTTTCTTCATTCAAAAATAAAAAGCAGACGGTTTAGAAATGCGGTACCAAAACTTCTAAACCGCCTGCTTTTTTACCTTATACTTGTATCACCAAAACAAACTTTTCCGAAAACACCCGCCTCAAACCAGCACTCTTCCATTGCAAATAAAATAAAGATTTCCGAAATTGAATAGCAAAGTTCAGAGGTAAGAGATCGCTTGTGCACGCCAGAAAAGCACCGAGAAGGAAATGGATCAAGTATTGGCGACCTGCGGTCTGCACTTGAATGTAGCCTGATAGACCCGTTGAGAAGGACTTGAAAGACAAGGTTTTATGCCGGAATGCAAATAGATTGGAGCCTGAACTTCCCTCTGAATTATGAGGAATGAAAATGGAAAAAGCCCGGACTCATATTGGATTGATATTGGAGAGAACCTGGGCTGGCATAGAAAAAAGGCCCGCTATCGGAAATGTCTATTTTCACGAAAACGAGCCGGAAGCTGAAATCTTTATTCTGGTTAGGAAATGTTTATTTTAGGGTTACATTTTCAATACTAATTTAGCTACACACTCAACATGTGCCGTCTGTGGGAACATATCAACTGGCTGGATGTACTCAACCTGATATTTTCCTGACAGGGCAGCGATATCTTTAGCCAGTGTGGATGGATTGCAGGAAATATAAACAAACTTTTCCGGTTTGATTTTCAAGACTGTCTGAAGAAAGGCCTGATCGCAGCCGGTCCTTGGCGGATCGACGACAATCACTTCTGGGCGCCAGCCTTCTTTTGCCCATTTAGGCAGCCATTCTTCGGCTTTGCCTGTTTCATATCGGGCATGCTGGACGCCGTGGCGCTCAGCATTCTTCCTTGCGTCCACGATTGATTCAGGAATGATATCCATCCCCCTGATTTCAGCCGCTTCACCTGCCAGCCACAGGCCGATTGTTCCCACACCGCAATAAGCGTCGACGATTTTCTCCTTGCCGGTCAATCCCGCCGCCTGCCTGGCCTCATTGTAGAGCTTGACAGTCTGTTCAGGATTCAGCTGGAAGAACGTTCTTGCTGATAGTTCAAACTGGAGGTCTCCCAGGGTCTCCTGAATGAAGTCTTTTCCATCCATCGTTTCAGTCTCATCGCCGAAAATCAGCGAGGTCTTCTGGCCGTTGACATTCTGGACAATGGATGTGAGCTCAGGCAGGCGGCGCCTTGCCTCCTGGACAATGAGATCTTTTTTGGGAAGCTCTTTTTTAAATGTCACGAGCACGATCTGAAGCTCTCCGGTCTGGATGCCTGTCCTGGCGACGATGGTTCGGACAAGGCCTTTCCCGGACCTTTCATTATATACCGGTATATTCAGATCCTGGAGAATGCGTTTCATTGTTTCAGTTGCTTTCACAGTGGCAGGATGCTGAACATGGCATTGCTCAATATTAATCAGTTGATGAGAATTGAGCCCGTAAAGCCCAGCCAGGATCCTGCCATCCTTCTCCCCAACCTGGAACTGGCTTTTGTTCCGATAGCCCCAGGGGTTATCCATCCCAATTGTTTCACGAACTTCAATGGCATTGGCTACGGTTTTCGCATGGCGCTCCAGCGACTGAATGACGATATCCCGCTTTTCTTTCAACTGCTGGTGGTAATCCAGATGCTGCAGCTGGCAGCCGC
>NZ_JAZVJO010000145.1:0-2722 GCF_059453735.1 Peribacillus sp.
AACGAGTCGTAATCGGCCGCGGTATCCCTTTGATAATGCCTGTATCCGTTTTGTACGATCAAGCTTCATCATCTCGAGCATTTTAGCAGCTTTATCCGCGTTAAAATCGGCAAACTGTGATTCATAATAATGAAGCATTTCGTCAACAGTATACATGGGATAAAAGAAATCAAGCTCCGTCATATACGAAACGCTTTTCGCAATCCGTCGTGTCACGCTTTCTTTCATGACCGTTACTTCCCCAGAATCAGGTTTAACGAGCCCAGCAATCAGCTTCAGGGTTGTCGACTTTCCACTCCCATTCTCACCAATTAAACCATAAATTTTCCCTGGTTCAAACGTTATAGATAGGTCCGTTAACGCAGCCAGACTACCATATTTCTTACTAACATTCCTTAACTCCACTGTCATTACACTTCACCCTCTCGTTTCGAAAAAAACTGCTGCAGCCCTTCAAGCATTTCGTCGTTGGTCAAACCAATTTCATTCATACTTTCCACAAATTCTTCAACGATTCCCGTTTTGATTTTATTTCGTAATTCAACAACCACCGCTGGATCATTCTTTACATAGGTTCCCTGTCCCCTTTTCGTTTCCACCATTCCATCCCTCTCCATCTCCGTATAAGTCCGTTGAATGGTATTCGGATTAACCCCCATTTGCACCGCCATATCCCGAACCGACGGTAATTTTTCACCATGTTTAATTTCACCGCGGACAATGGAAAAGTAAATACGATCCACTACTTGTAGATAAATCGGCTTTGATGCATGAAATTCATCTGGCATTTTTACACCTCAAGCTTTCTATCAAATATCCTGCAAGCAAGATAAAACAAGCCTACAAAAATTATGGTATCGATGGAGAATGTCAGCAGAGAAAAATCAATCACTTCTCCTGCTAACGATAATTCATCCGTATCTACACTAAACGAATTAAATTGAAAAATAGTAACCCTGGCAATTTCATCTAAGGCTTGATACAGACTCGTATTTTGAATAAATTCTAAAAGATAATTTATCCCCAAAAATAGAATGGTAACAATCAGCCAACGAATATTTTTTATTTGCGGAAATTTCACTAAAGCATGATAGATTACCCACAGTAGCAAGCATTCTACAGCCAAAAATAAACTAAAAATAGTAATGACGCCCAATATGGTACATAACTCAACGATTCCATATCCCTGCAACTGTTCGGTTGATAACAACGAAGAAGAATTCATAAGCGCGAAGACGAGAACCCCTGCTGAAAATAATAAAGAAATCAAATGCAGTCCGAGTCCAGTTAGCAGCTTTGATCCGAGCAGAAGGATAGACGATTGAGGATTATGCAGCCAGAGCTGTGATTTCCCTTCGACATTAAGAAGGGTGAGCAACATGACCGGTACCATTAAAATATGAATCAGCAGTAAGGGGATAATCCCAACAAACATGATTCCAGGCACATGGTAGTGGTTGCCCAGCAGGTACGTAATCAATACTAAAACCATTTGCAGTAGCAACAGCCAAACCAACGATTTCCTCCCTAGTTTCCACTCCTTCTTCATCAATCCTAAAAATGACTTCATACAGCCAACACCTTCCAAATTTTAGTGTTCTAGTGGTATAGTACACTAAAACGTTAAAAGTGTGCAATACATTTTAAGAATATTCTAAAAAGAACAAATTCTCAGTTAATCCAGTAAAACTCCATATCTTTTTCCAGATTTGTTCTTTATAATGAAGTTATTATAAATAGAAAGTGGGATCGTAATGGATAAACGAAAAAAGAAACATCCTTGGCTCAAATTTTTTGGATTTGTTGTCTTATTTTTCATTCTTGTTGGGGGTGGGTTAGCTTATTATGTCTATCATTCTCTTACAAGTACGGTAGCCACTATGCATACCCCTATTAATCGCGAAATCTCAGAAAAACGTGTAGAACCAGTCTCCTTACAAAAGCAGCAGCCATTTTCAGTGCTATTGCTCGGTGTGGATGAACGAGAAGGAGATCGCGGCCGCTCAGATACCATGATCGTCATGGCCGTCAACCCGAATCAGAATACAACCAAACTTCTCAGTATCCCACGTGATACTCGGACCGATATTATTGGTAAAGGCACAGTTGACAAAATCAATCATGCTTGGGCGTTCGGTGGTCCAGAGATGTCAATGGACACGGTGGAACATTTCCTTGATATCCCTATTGATTATTATGTAAAGGTAAATATGGAAAGCTTTAAAGATATTGTCGATGCAGTTGGCGGTGTCACCGTTGAGAATTCATCTGCTTTCACCACCGGTGATCAAAACTTCCCGGCTGGAACACTTACGTTAAACGGAAAAGAAGCCCTTAGCTATTCACGTGAACGGTATTCCGATCCAAATGGTGATTTTGGCAGACAAGAACGTCAGCGTCAGATCATTCAAGCCGTTCTCCAGAAAGGCGCCAGTATTTCATCTGTCGCTAATTTCAGCGATATACTTTCTGCACTCAGTAACAATATCCAAACCAACCTTGAGTTTGATCAAATGGTAGATATCCAAGCCAATTACCGTTCTGCTACCAAATCAATCGTACAAAACACGATTAAAGAAACAGGGCAAAAAATTAACGGTGTCTACTATGGAATTGTTGACAATACAGAACTGCAAAAAGTTCAAAACGAATTAAAAACCCAGCTAGAAATTGAATAAACAAAAAATGACTAAAATATTTATTTTCTAGGAAATATTACGCT
>NZ_JAZVJO010000146.1:0-5574 GCF_059453735.1 Peribacillus sp.
ATCTTTCATATCTTGTGATTTGATTCCTGCAACTTTACTAAGTTCAGTATCCATTTCTAATGCTTTTAGTCCTTGTTTTGACCGTTCCGCATTTGTCAATGCAACAACTTCTTTTTCAAATGCACTGATTTCAGAATTTACGTCTTCACTAGGAGCCGCTTCTTCTTTAGTTGTTTCTTCTTTTGCCGGTTCTTCTGTTGTAGTTGTTTCAGGTGTTTCTACTGCCGGAGTTTCTTCTTTTACCGGTGCTTTTACTTCTTCTTTCACTGGCGCTTTTACTTCTTCTTTCACTGGTGCTTTTGCTTCTTCTTTCACTGGTGCCTTAACTTCTTCTTTCACTGGTGCCTTAACCTCTTCTTTCACTGGTGCTTTTGCAGATGGTTCTTCTGCTTTTACTGTTTGTTCTTGTGCTTTTACTTTTTTCATTACTTTAGTGAGTGTTTCTTCTGGTGATACGTTGAATTGATGTACAAGAACTTTAAACTGTTTCGGTGAAAATGTTTTAGTTGTGTTTGCAAAATATTGTTCAATCAACTTTTGCATTTCTTCATTAGTTGCATTCTGGATGCAGATTGACTTGTATTCTTTGTTTACACTAGCAGCCTCAGTTGTTTGAGCCCCAGTTCCTGTAAAGATTAGAGCAGCTGCTGCTGCAACAGTAATGATTACTTTTTTCATTTAATAATTCCTCCTTGTTTCTAGTAGCCTTGCCTCTGAAACTATCATAGCACGGCTTTTTCTGTAACATTTGGACCAAGAATTCCCTAGACTACAAGAAAAAAAAACATCCGATTCTTTCCCCATAAAAAGAAGAGAGAAATCCGCTGTTTATCAAGATTTCATGAAAATATAGAATTTTTAACTAGAAGTCATTCTGATTGTCAATGGAAGTTGCCACCTATAGAAGAAACAAACAACCAGTATTCTAGTCTTGACACCTCTTAAACTCGCTTTCTCATGTAACAGATTTTACGAGTTTATTACAACTATTAAATACATTTATCGTTCAATTATTATATGAAAGACAATAAAAAAACACTTCGCAAGTTCTGCAAAGTGTCATGATTTAGTTGTTAATGATGTTCCGTGCTGTCTCCATCACTCGAATCATCGTGTTCTTTCATATTTTTCATTTGACTACTACTTCCATCTTCTGGATCACTTGGCTGACCGACAATGAATTCTTTTTTCGGCATACTGTGCATTCCTCGTGCAGTTACATGAGCATATACATAATAGGTGCCCTCTTGATCAAACAATTTTTCTACTTCATAGATACCGTCTTTGCTGTGCTTGGCGACTGTCATTTCATGATGTTCATCTTTTGACCGCCATATTTCAAATTTCACTTCATCCGCGTCAGTAACCTCTTCATCACCTTGACTTACCAAGGCTTGAAAAGTAATGGATTCATTTACCTCACTTTTATCAGGAGTTAGTGAAAGTTCAACTTCTAACAGCTTTGGAATTTCCTCTTCATGGGTATTTTCTTTTCCACAGCCTCCCATAATGGCAATTACTGCTAGTAGAATAAATAAAACTCGTTTCATCATTATTCCTCTTTTCTGCTCTATTAGCTTACAGTTGGAAAAGACAGCCTTACGGTTGTACCTTTTCCTTCTTCACTTTCGATTGTAACTGTTCCTTTTTGAAGAACAACCATTTGCTTTACAATGGCTAAGCCTAAGCCTGTTCCACCGTCAAACCGGCTTCGTGCCTTATTTACTCGATAAAAACGGTCCATAACGTGCGGGATATCTTCTTTAGGAATCCCAATTCCTGAATCCGTAATCTTCAGGATTACCTGTTCACTCTCATTTGTTAACTGGACATCGATTACACCGCCAGCAGGGGAATAATTCATCGCATTGTCCAATACATTATAAAGGATTTGCTTTAGTTGGCTTTCATCCGCAATAATGATTGGATCTGGATCAAGGGTTAAGCTGAGGGTAAGTCCCTTTTCTTCCATCTTCAAAGAGTACTGCTCAAAGAAATCCTCTAAAAATTGTGCTAAGGCAATGGGAACCTGATTAACAAGATTTTCATTATTCATTTTTGCTAAATCCATTAAGTTTGTAACAAGTTTTTCTAAACGATTGCTTTCAGACAAAATAAGCGTAAGGTATTTATGTTGATCTTCACCTTTCACTACATCATCAAGAATGGCTTGCGTATAACCCGTCACATAGCTCAAGGGTGTTCTTAACTCGTGTGAAACGTTCTCAATGAATTCCCTTTTCTTTGCCTCTTCTAGATAAATTGAATTGGCCATTTCATTAAAAGCTGCAGCGAGGTTTCCTATTTCATCTCTGCTGTTTACTTTCACTTTAATGGAATAATCACCATCAGATACTTTTTTGGCAGCTTCCTCTATTTCTTTTATCGGCTTATACAACCGTTTCAGCCACTTTGTACTAAGAAAAATGGCAGCGATGACAAAGATAAGAGCCGTTGCCAGCCATTTAGACGCAAACTCTTGTAAAACTTCTTTTATAGAATCGACTGTAACATATGTATAAATAATTCCTTCAAGTCTTCCTTCATCGACAAGCGGCGTAACCGCAGCCACTATTTTACGATTAAAACGTTCTTCATATTCCTCTTTTTCAATCACTTCTCCATTAATTAATTGCTGTCTTTCTTCTTCAGAGATCAAAGAATCATAATCTATTTCGAAGGGCAGACAGGCACTTAACTCTCGAGGGTTGCTGACAATAAAGATTTCACTGTCTATTTTCGTATTCAACCATTCTATCTGCTCTCTATATTCTTCAGAAATTTCTCCGCCTTGATACTCTGCAGCAAGCTTAGCAGCAACCTCCACCATATTCGTCTTTAGCTTTTCCACATATAAGTGCTTATAATAATAGTGTGACAGGGAGTACGCAAATACGATGGAGAAAACAATAGTCAGCAGGATTGTGATCCACAGTTTAAATGATAGAGAAAAGAAATTATGCTTCATATTCTTCCTCAATCTTATAACCAATTCCCCAAACAGTTTGAATATAATCTGCACTTTTTAACTTCATCCGCAGTGTCTTAATATGCGTGTCAACCGTTCTCAAAGAACCTTCATAACTCACGCCCCAAACATGAGCAAGCAGCTGTTCTCGGCTCAACGCTTGTTTTTTATTTGTGATGAGGTAGATCAGCAATTCGTATTCCTTTAATGTCAGATTAACAGCATTTCCTCCAATCGCTGCTGTTCTCGATTTTAAATTCATCTTAATCTTTCCTAAAGAAATGGTTTCATTTTCTCTTTGTTGTTTTTTCCCACTGCGGCGCAGGACTGCTTCAACCCTTGCCACAAGCTCCCCCGGATGAAAGGGTTTTACAACGTAGTCATCAGCACCTAGTTTAAGTCCCTTTACTTTGTCCCATTCTGCCCCCTTAGCACTGACAAATATAACAGGAAGATCCCATTTTTGATGGATTTTTTCACATACAATGAATCCATTGTCACCAGGCATCATAATATCTAAGAGAATCAGATCGACCTCCTGTTTTTCCAATAAGGAAATGGCCTCTTTACCTTCAGGTGCTTGAAGACAGTGATAGCCTGAATTAAGTAAATACATTTCCATCAAGTTCCGCATATTTTCTTCATCGTCAACGATCAAAACGGTACATTTCTTCATTTCCTCTACTCCCTAATCATCAATTGAAATGGACCCTTACCAGTCTTTACAGTGGAGAGCACCTTTCCTGATGTAGAATTGACTACATACAGTTCATTGCTATCATAGCCTGCCACTAATAAATCGCCATTAAATAGCTCCATTTCAAAGGGATTTGCTCCAATAACGGAACTTGCTGTCTGCTCGTAGCTGTGATTGAATGTATAAATCATGCTGCTGCCATGACTGGCTATAAAAATACCATCCTCATTTTCTATAAACTTAATAGGCATGGTAGGTGCTTTCAATGTTTTTATCAGTTTTCCCGTTTGCGTGGAATAGATATGAATTCTTTCTTCCACCTTACTGCCGCTTCCGTGGCCGCCTATCCATATTTCAGATTCTTTTTCTCTCAATAAGCCTCCTGTTGACGAAGATGGAATTTCAATTTCCTTCTCGACCTTCATGCTGGACGTGTTAAGTACCGACAATTTGGCATCGCCAAAATTAATAACATACAGCTTTTCACCACTTTTATCTGTAATTAGCGATTGGGGCTGCTTGCCAACCTTCACTTTTTTTTCAATCTCACCAGTCGATGCTAAAAAATAGACCTCGTTGGATTCTTGATTGACAGCTGCCAGTTCACCTGTCTGTAACTGAGTCATGCTCACAATCCCGCGTCCCACATTCCAGCTCTCCAGCTTCTTTCCTAGACTCAGGGAATAAACACTGATTTTCTCCATGTCCTTCCCATAGATGAGCATCGTATCTCCGTCATCTACTAACAGTCCGCCTAGAAATGGATCTGATAGATCCCATTCTGCAAACTTCTGATACTGCTTATCTATAAAACTAATGGTTGTATCTTTTAAGTTAAGTGTTGCTGCAAATGATTGATTGGCAGGGATCTTTGAATAGGACTCTTCACTGCAGCCTGTTACAAAAAATAGCAGCAGCACAATGAATGCTTGTTTCATCTTGTAACCCCTCTGTTCTATACTAACCAGCATTGTATACTCTTTCTGTGAAAATTGTGTGAATTTAATAAAATAAATTACAGGATTACCCTATGTTAACTGTTCCATTTGTGAAAGATAGACCTTGGTTAACGCACGTATTTTATCGTTGGATTGGTCTGATTCTGACAGTCTTTTCATACTATAATAAAATTTTTCGTATACTGATTTTCGTACACGTGGATGGGCATTTTCATCAAGAAGCTCTCTGCGAACCAATTCCGAAAGGATCCCTTCTTTGTCCTGCTGCTGTTCAAATTGGACACTTCGGTTATTCCATATGCTTAAATAAGCCTGTAGGAGCTCTTCAGATGTATCATTTGTAATCATTGTATTCCCTGCTTTCTTTTACATAAATTGGTGAAAAAGAGACATCCTATTCCTAAAAGGAAAGGAGTGAATTACATGTCCCAAGTATATCGATGCCCTAACTGTAAAACGAATAAAACGCGCTTTAACCTCATTCAACAAATGCCTACTTCAGTCAAAATGGATCCAAATACAGGTGACATTGTCGAGGAATATACCAATGAGACACTTGATGCCTTTCATCTTCCTTATCAAGGTCCAGAAGTCCGAGTCCAATGTGCCGCTTGCGGCTTAATTGAAGACGAGAAAACATTCGCTGCGTTCGGTGACATGAACACCAACTGACCGTTTTTAGTATAAAGCTTATTTATGAAGAAAGGTAGACAAAAAAACAACACCATTCCACTTCGGGAAAGGTGTTGTTTTTCAACTTCGACTACTTGTCTTCATTAAGAGCCTTTTTCGCGGTGTCTATCGCGATGGGGATTGCTTTGCCTTCGTCATTCCCATCATCAAGCAACGCATTAGCAATTTCAATTGCCTTCATTCTGACATCTTCGTCTAAATTTTTCATTGCGGGTGGATAATCATTTTTTGACCAGGGCAAATCATTACCTCCTTAT
>NZ_JAZVJO010000147.1:0-1969 GCF_059453735.1 Peribacillus sp.
CGGCGTCGAAATAGTGATCTTTATTTCCGATAAAACAGATTCCCTTATGACCGCTATTCAACATTGCATGAAATACATTTTCCCTTTGTACTAACGGAGTCAGCCAGACTAGTTTCGCATCTTGCAGCATTGGCTGATCCAGCAGATGACTTAATGCAATGGTTCCTACTGATTTAGCCACGACATAATAAGTACTATATTCCTTATCCCTGATTGTGTTATTGATTATAAGTTGTACTTCTTTTTTGAAATCCGCTTCGTCTAAAACAGATAACTCATGCCTGTCATATGTATAATTAATATGTAATACATCAAAACCTTTATTGTAAAATAACCCTGTTGCATAGTGCAGCAATGGCGCCTTTGCTGAATAACCAGCGCCTGGCAAGACGATCGCCAAATGTTTTGTTTCTTCTTTTTGTTCTATTAATCTAAAAGTAATCTTTTTGGTTCCAATCATTTTATCATTTGTCACTGTGCTTCTCCTCACCCCTTTGTTTATTCTTCAATAAGAGGAATACTCCTTCTCAAGAAATGGCACTCATAATAATTTCGACATATAATATTCATCATAAGATTTGCCGTCTATGATAAGCGAGTTCCTTTTGATTCCTTCAATCTCAAAACCACTTTTCTTATATAAAGCTATTCCCGCACTGTTTTGGATCACTGTTGTAAGTTCCAGCCGCGAAATCCGGTGATTTATTGCCCATTCGTTCATCCTTTGAAACAAAGCTGTCCCAATTCCCTTGCCTCTGAAATTCTCTAATATTCCGATAACGATATAAGCGGAATGCTGTGTTCTCTTAACACTCCCTCCCATCGCAATCAAGTACCCTATTAAAATCCCCTCTTCTTCCGCAACAAATATCGTTGAATTACTTTGCTGCTTCATCTTGATCAGCTGTTCTCTTTGCTGCTCGGGAGTAGTTTCCCTCTCACCAGCACCCATCAGCATAAAATCAGCTTGCGTTTCCACTTTTTTGATTAGGTTTATAAAATTCTCTGCGTCTTCAACTTTTATTTCTCTAATAATCATATATGCACCTCTATCTTATTTGCTGTCCTCTTAGGGAAGGGGTAAAACAAGGGTACTATTAAAGTTCTATGCTTGCCGCTTCGAACAGGCGCTTTCAATCCATTT
This sequence comes from Peribacillus sp., assembly GCF_059453735.1. Classification (NCBI taxonomy): domain Bacteria; kingdom Bacillati; phylum Bacillota; class Bacilli; order Caryophanales; family Bacillaceae; genus Peribacillus; species Peribacillus sp. The sequence goes on from NZ_JAZVJO010000147.1 coordinate 1,145, forward strand.
CCGAAAAACAACAATGAGTAAAAAACAATGTATCAAACAAGGAAAGAGCTAAAATAAAGGCTATCAAGTTCCAAGTTGATTTCCGCTGCGAACGGACGCTTTCCGCGGGGCGAGCGGTGAGCCTCCTCCTTCGTGCGGGGTCTCACCCTGCTCGCTAATCCCGCAGGAGTCGCCGTTCTCCACTTCAATCATTACTCGATTATAGAGCCAAAAAAAAAGAGCAAGTTCTTTCTCTTTACGCACAAAAATATTTTTCAGCTTTTCTGCATTTTCTTTATCTAATAGGGCGAGCTCCTTCTTTTCTTTGTTAAGGATCACCGCTGTTCCATTGTCTTGATCGAACCAAATATAATAATTCACTAATCTCTCAGGCTGATTTTCATCATATCTGAAGAATAAAGTAGCAATGGCATCTTCCTTCGTTTGCATTTCTTTATATTCATTTTGTTCCCATATCAATTCTCCAAACAATTTCCTGAGATCGTGAAGTTCCTCTTCTCCAAAAATGTTCTCATGTATTTTCCGATTACCATCTGTTTGAATTTCCACATCCACTCTGTTCATTTGTTTTAAGTCGAAGTTTTTGGGAGCTTCCTTTAACTCCCCAGTTATCAATACTGCCAGCCCGCCAAGTACCAGTACTGCAATCGCAATTAACAAAAATGATATAAACTTTTTTATCAAATTAGCATCTCCTTTGATTCACTGTTAAACGTACATTCACTGCAGCAAACGCAAAAATAGATACTATAAATGTTTATTGTTCTCCCATCCTTAGTAACCTTACTAACAAGGAATATTTTACCATAAATATCCAGTGAATAT
>NZ_JAZVJO010000148.1:0-8711 GCF_059453735.1 Peribacillus sp.
CAGGCACTCGCTTTCCGCGGGCGGTCGGTGAGCCTCCTCGGCTTTCGCCTGCGGGGTCTCACCTAGACACGCTTTTCCCGCAGGAGTCTCGTACCTTCCGTTCTAATCAACTTTGTTTTACCTTTTAGATATCCTCGAGGCACCTTGTTTAAAAATAGAAGGATTAAAACATAGGTGATAAGGATGTTTTCTAAACATGATTCTATTCAGCGAGACCCATTTGAAATGTTATATTACATCAAATGGTGCCACCTAACCATTTGGTTCGCAAAATGAAGGCGGCCATTGACTTCACTTACATTTATGACTTGGTGAAGGATATGTATTCAGAGGTAGAGGTCCAAAGTATTTATAGGGAATCGGAAATTTTTAATACCAATCTCCTTTTGTCTACAAACTGAAGCCTCTCCTTATATGAGAGGCTTTAGTCTGTAGACAAAAGAGGTCCGGAGTTTTTATTGCGGACCTTTTTTGAGTTTTGAATACTTTTCATGGAGGTATTCTGGCTTAAGCATATTTATCCCTCAAAATGGATATAAGTCTAATTAAAATAGAACGGATTTGACTTGTAGCCTACATGTAGACAGTTGATTGAAGTGGAAGGCGTGAAGACTCCTGCGGGAATAGCAGGACAGGTGAGACCCCGCAAGAGCGTAAGCGATGAGGAGGCTCACCGCCTGCCCGCGGAAAGCGAAACGCCTGGAACGGAAATCAACACCCCATTTTAAAGAAGCCTAAAGCCTCTCCTTATTGGAAAGGCTTTTTACACTTTAACCACGATGAAACATACCAACGACTTCGGTTGTTTCAGTGATATTAACAAACGCATCTGGATCGACTTCATTTATCAAACCTTTAACTTCTGTTAATTGATAACGTGTGATGACAGTCATTAAAATTTTTCGTTCTTGCCCCGTATAAGCGCCTTGACCATCCATCATCGTAATTCCCCGATAAAGATTAGCTAGTAACTTGGTTTTTAATTCATCACCCTTATTCGTAACAATCATTAAGGTTAATTTAATATGATTGGTGTGAATTGTATCAATTACTTTTCCCGTCGCATAAATCGCCACTAAGGTGTTCAGCGCTGCGTCCCAGCCAAATACAAAACCTGAAATAACCACAACCACGGCGTTCATAGCAGAAAGAAGGGTGCCTAAAGGAAAATCATTTTTCTTCTGCAGCAACATAGCGATAATATCAAAACCTCCTGATGAACCAGAAGCACGAAAAATTATGCCAATCCCCACTCCTGTCAGCACTCCACCAAATAATGAAGAGAGAATAGGTTCCGTTGAAATGGCTTGGATGGGGATCAGGTATAAGCTGACAGAAAGGACAACGACAGACAAAATGGTATACCTGATAAATTGTTTACCTAGTTTTAATACCCCTAAAATCAAAAGAGGCAGATTGAGTAAAAAGTTAAGAATTCCTGTATTAAGCGGGGTAACGATTCCAAGCATAATGGCGATTCCGCTTAAGCCGCTGCTTAATATTTTATGAGGAATTAAAAACATATTGTATGCAACACCGACAATAATTGAACCAATAATAATGGCTAATACCTTATTCATCCTACCTATCTCCCTGCATATATAATTCCAATTTCCTTTATTATAGTAGAGAGCGAATAAAGTGAAAATTTAATAGTTTTTTCTGATAATGGAAATCTTTATCACAGCCTCTGGATATCCTTCTTTTTCATAAAAAATAAGCCGATTCTCCGGCTTATTCCTCTACAGTATGATAATTTTCTACAGATATTATTCGTTCTAACATAGTAGGGTGTGAATACCGAAACCATTTTACTAATAGGGGCGGGTTCACTTGACTTAGTCCAGAACGCGTTAATTCTTGAAACATCGTAATGGCACTCTCTTTATCTTCGTGCATCTCCATCGCATACTGGTCAGCCCTCGCTTCCTGATAACGCGACACAAAGTTAGAAAGCGGGCTGGATGCAAAGAGCAGGATAGCGGTAATCAGTAAAAAAAGCGGGAGTGAGCTAAGGTTTCCGATACCTGTAATCTTTAGAACATTACCGTATCGTGTAATAATACTCTTCATCAACCTTGCTGTTAACCATAGCCCTACAAAGGTGAGAATTAAATACCCCGCAATTCCTATATAAATATGTTTTTCAACGTAATGACCCATTTCATGCGCCATAATGACGAGAATTTCTTCTTCCTTCAACCGATTAAGTGTTGTATCCCACAAAACAATTCGAGAGTTGGCACCAATTCCAGTGACATAGGCGTTAAGTGCATTTGTTTTTTCAGCCATATTCACTTCATATACATGTTCGGCTGGAATATCAGCTTGACTCGCAAGTTTAAGAATCTCGGTTTCTAACTCCTTGTTTTTTAGCGGATAAAAATCATTATAGAGCGGGTCAATGACCACAGGCTGAATAAACATCATAAACAAGAAAAATGGAATTGAAAGGAGCCAGGCATGAAACCACCATCTTTTCGGGCTTTTATTAATTAACCAATATAATACGGAAACGATAATAACCATTTGGCCAAAATTAACCCAAAAATCAATGAGACCATCTTTCATCCAGGAAGAAAAGGTTTGGGTGCTGATATGATAGGTTTTACTTAAATTATAGCTAATATAGCTTAATGGAAACGTCACTGCATAGGAAAGGACCGAAAGCATAAATAAATAGATGGCTGCTTGTACGATTCTCCATTTTGATTGACTTTTGGCCACCCTTTCAAATGCTCGAGACAGTCCGAACAAGAGAATAAAGAAATAAACAATCCAATCGAACGCATTGTAAGCAAAAAACATAAAATTCCTGATTTGAGAATACTGCTCACTTAGCATTAACTCTCGTGCATTTAAAAATGTTGCCGGATCTGCAGCCGTGCCAATCCACTTTTGAGGTAGTGCACTATCTCCATTAAAGAGATACAAGTACATGAACACCAAGATTAGAAAATATATCACAATAGCCGTTCCCGCCCATTTTCTAGCCATGTCATTTCCCCCTAATCATCAATCATCTCTTTCTAGTGTAGTTAAAAATGGACAGGATAGAACCAAAACCAATTAAAGGAAGTTTATCCACCAAATTGTAAGAAAATGTTCAAACAATCTTCTTAATTTCACCTGATTTCACAGTCCATTCCCAATTTTGTTGTGTATAGTTAAATAGTACGAAAGTATTATGAATATTTTACCTAATTTTCACTGAATATTAGAATAAGGGGATGGACGATATGAAAAAGCTTTACGTCATTTTTTGTACACTTTTAGTCATTGGGATTAGTACTGGTATTTATTACTTTAGTGAATATCGTCAATCAAAAATGGAGTTCCCAAAAGAAATGGTGATGACCACACATACCGGATCCACATTTAGCTTTGAAGAAATGGCCCCTAAGGTCCGCCTGCTTGAGTTTATTTACACAGCATGTCCAGATATTTGTCCCACTACTACTTTTCAAATGAAAAAACTTCAGAACCAATTAGCAGCTGCTAAGGTGTTTGACACCCAGGTGGAATTCTTAACCATTACTATTGATCCAGTAGTAGATACAGAGCAGACTCTCAATGATTATGCAGCGAATTTTGACGCTGGCAAGACAGCTGGCTGGGAATTTCTTCGAGGCAGTGTCAAGGATACCCAAAAACTCGCCGAACAATTTAACTTTCAATACCGTGAGTCTGGCAACGGGGATTTTGTCCATACCAGCGCCACTTATCTCCTTGATAAAAATAATCGAGTGATCAAAGTATTCGGGATGGGCGAAGACAGCTTTGACAAAGATAAAGTATATGCACGGATTATGAAAGAAGTTAAGTAAACGATGGAGTCATAGAAAGAGAGAACATAAACTTAAGATGGCTATGGCTCCAACAATGATGACCATGATATTTGCTCCAAGATAAGCGAGTACAAACGCAGATACAGCACCGACAACACCAAATCGGATGTTGAGGAAGACTCGCTCCGAATAGATGGCCGATTCCAGAAAAAACATCCAGCTGCCATAGGCGGTCCCATTCAGCCCAAACATATAGCCTGCGGTTGATTCTCCAGGCTTGATGGCAGCCACGGAAAACGTTTCGTCGGTTATACCAAAAGCATAGATCATCTTTTTGATCACACTATCTTCTTTCCTGCTTTTTTCATTCAAAGAAGCAGATAAAAGAAAATGACGGATATTCACAATAAAGGTTGTTAATATGATTTCTATTGCTCCAGTCCCTAAAGCTAGTAAATTTAAGGCTATGTATTGAGCCGCTCCAGCATAAACAATCATCCTTAATAAAAGGGTTTCCCCGTATTTTTCGCCAGTAAACCATAGGTAATAGCTATTGGGGCGTATCCGATAGCAATAACCGTACCTGCTTTCACACCCATTCGAACTGCAGGAGACCCATTTTGAATATTTGCTTCTGTCATCCCTAATTCTCCACCACCCTCTAATTAGTCTTCAAATGGCAGTGCCTCCACCACCTTAAAAAGGGTCTGCATATACTTATTACCATGCGGCACAAAAGACTCCTTCCTAACAACAATTACATCCTCACTCCTACTTCCGTCCTCATCCACTGTAAACCCTTTTACCTCAATTTCAGATGTCCTCCCTTTATATAAAGCTTGTATGTCTTCAAGACTTGCGTGAAACATACCAGAAACCTCTTCTTTCTGCAGCGTATACTGTTCATTTCCAAGTGATGTTACATAGAGGTATACATGGCAAAACTCTCTGTCCATAAATTGATCTAGATGCGATTCATTCTTAATCCTTCCGACTGGAATGAGGTCTGTCATATTTACTTTTATACCAATTTCCTCTTCGATTTCCCTAACCCCGTCCTGAACAGATTCCGTATCTAGTAAATGTCCAGCAGCTGTAATATCAAGAAGATTCGGGAAATCTTTTTTCAGCTTACTACGTAACTGCAAGGTTAAAAACGTCTGATTGCGCTCTCGCCTTACAAACCAACAATGAAACGTTTCGTGCCAATAACCTTGTTTATGAACCTCTTCTCGGGGCAAGGAGCCAATTTCATTATAATGCTCATCAAAAATTCGCAGCCTCTCTGTTTCCATGGTTATCCCTCCTATATAAACTTCATTTCTTGTTTTTATTGTAAACATTTTCTATTAGTATACTTTTTCCTTGAAAAGTTTACTAGGCTGATACTTGGAAACACAAAAGAGCCGCCATCGTTTTTAGGATGACAGCTCTTTATCTTCTTCTGTATCTATTAGGTTGTCTAATCTTCGGATACTCTCCCTTGCACGTTCTAAGTCAATTTCCCGATAGTGATGAAGACCGCCTTCTTCTTCATCCTTTTCATCAGCTTTCTTTACTATTTGCTGTAGAGCAGTTCGTTCAATATCATTCGTAGGCAGGAATGAATCTGTGTGAAACAAAATAGCCAATGCAATCGTTCTGGCGCGTATGGGGTTTTCACCGAGACGAATCAGCAGCTTGTGCGCACGTTCTGCACCTTTAATTGCATGGATATCGTTCTGCCGATAAAGATCATAATCCCATTTTCCATTACGATACCAAGTAAAGTGACCCATATCATGGAGAAGTCCCGCTTTTGCAGCTATGTCTACGTCTAGATTTTCTTCTTTAGCTAGATGAAACGCATGGTAAGCAACCGCAATGGCATGTGCGATTCCTGAGCGGGTCAAATATTTCTGGGCAATGTGGTGCTCGAATATATTTTGGAGGGTGACATCTCTCAACTTTATCTCTCCTTTCTAGTTGTAGTAGGTAAATTTTTAAAATTAATATTACCTTTTTTCTAGTTGATTGACAAGGAATTAATTAGTTTACTGAAGAACTACGCTATTTAATTCATTTTTTTATTATGCTCTCAAATGAAGCGTGCATTTTCTGCTTTTATTTACCATGAAATTCCGCTTGTTTTTTTTCAAAAAAAGCATGTAAGCCAATGTGAAAGTCTTCACTCGCTGCTGTTTTTGCAAAACACAATTCTTCTATTTTTTTACCTTGTTGAATATCTGTCTTTAAACCGTTTTTAATCGCAAATTTAGCTTGTTGTAATGCCAGTGGACCATTTCTGAGCATAAGCTTAGCCATATTAACAGCTTCTTCTTCAAGAATTTGATTGGAAACAACCTTAGTAAGGACACCATATTGATAGGCATCAAGTGATGTGACCCGTTTACCGGTCAAAATTAATTCGAGTGCCTTTGTTTCTCCGATTAGACGAGGCAGCCTTTGTGTACCACCAGCACCTGGAATTAAGCCGATATTCGTTTGCGGCAGTCCCATAAGTGTTTGGTCGACGGCTATGCGTAAATCACAGGCTAAAGCTAATTCAAAGCCGGCTCCAAAAGCATAGCCATTAATTGCTGCAATCGTAGGCTGCGGTAGATTTTCAATACTATCTAATAGATCATTAAGTTTTTTTAAAGTTTCAACCATTTTTGAGCTTTCAGAAAAGGCTGGATCATGTAAATCGCCGCCAGCACTAAACGCCCTTTGTCCTGCTCCTGAAATGATCACTATACCCACTTGCGGATTAACCGCAATATCATTAATTACAGCTTGTAATCTTTCAACCATTTTTAAATTTATCGTATTAAGGGCTTCTTCCCGATTGATTGTAATATGCGCAATGCTGGATTCAACTTCATATAAAATACAAGGCATTGCTTCCCACTTCCTTTCTCACCATTCTGTTTATATAGGTCTATTCCCATTTTCAGTAAGGCGTAAGCAGGAAATTAAATTATCTTATTGAAGAATGGGATTTTTAATGTGCTAAAAACGAAAAAAACCAGCTGAATCAAACAACTTGTGTCTGCCAGCTGGATCTTTTTTTTATTTCTGAAATTGGGTTTTCAATGAACGGCGTAATATTTTTCCTGTCGTATTCTTAGGAAGTTCAGATAAGAATTCTATTTGCTTCGGCACTTTATATTTCGCTAAATGTTCTGCGCAATAGGCGATTATTTCATCTTCGGTCAAGTCTGCATTTTTTGTCACTACAAAACATTGAACAACTTCACCTTGGTTTGGATCGGGTACTCCGATTGCGGCTGCTTCAATAATATCCGGATGATTAAATAGCACTTCTTCCACCTCGCGAGGATAAACATTGAATCCGCCGACAATAATCAATTCCTTTTTACGGTCTACGATGAAGAAGTACCCTTCTTCATCCATTCTGGCTAAATCTCCCGTGTAAAGCCAGCCGTCTTTTAAAGTGGCTGCTGTCTCTTCAGGCAGCTTGTAATACCCCTTCATCACGTTAGGACCTCTAACAATTAATTCGCCAACCTGTCCAACCGGTACTTCTTCCCCAAGTTCGTCGACCACCTTATTTTCAACATGAATAATAGATGTGCCGATTGATCCAGCTTTCCTAGGACGATCCAGCGGATTAAAACATGTGACCGGTGAAGCTTCCGATAACCCATACCCTTCAGAAATAAACACATTGAACTTTTGTTCAAAGGCTTTTAATATCGCTACAGGCATGGCCGATCCTCCCGAGATACATAACCGAAGCGAAGATAATTCTTTCGGGTCAATATCTGGATATTGATAAAGGAAATTAAACATGGTTGGAACGCCGGCAAACACCGTTGCTTCATATTTTTTTATCAACCTGAATACTTCCTTTGGACTGAATTTAGGAACAATCAGCAATGTTCCACCACTCATTAATGGAGCATTCAAAGCAACCGTCATACAAAATACATGAAACATAGGAAGAGTGGTTACCACTCGATCATCTTCATTAATTTTTAAGTAATCACTGACATCTATCGCATTCGAGTAAAGATTTCGATGAGTAAGCATTGCTCCCTTAGGTTTTCCAGTCGTTCCGGATGTATATAAGATTAAAGCAACATCCTCTTCATCTAAGCTAGGCCCACTAAACTGACGATCACCAGAAGAAACTAACTGTGTAAACGATTTCATTTTAGGGTAGATAGATAACTGACTGATATCCATTCCACCCTGATCAGCACCTGTCTCGCATATAATCATATGCTCTACTGTAGACAATACAGGATTCATTTTTTCTAACAGCGGCACAAGTAAATCAAGTGCAATAATCGCCTTAACATCTCCATTATTCATGATAAAGCCAATCTCATCAGGTGTATAAATCGGATTAACAGGAATGACTGTTGCACCTACCCTTAACGCTGCATACATCCCAATGATGAAATGCGGTGAATTTCCGATAAGCAGCGCAACGTGATCCCCCTTTCCTATTCCTAGTTTATGCAGCTGATCTGCAAACATAGTAACCGATGCATCTAATTCCCCATAAGATGTCCCTTTGTCCATAAAATAATAGGCTGGCTTATCTGCCTTAACCTGAGCCGTACGGTGAAGCTGATCCGATAAATTCACAAATACCCCTCCTTAAAAGAAATGCGGAGGCATCCGTTATGCTTGCGAAGGAAATAGGGAGTGGACCTAAAAGGCTGTTCTTGCCTTTTGGGGGACACTCATCTTTTCCACAGCAAGCAGGATGCCGCAGCTGGACACTGAAATGCGGAGGCGCCTTGTTCAGGCCTGACAGGCATAAGAACAGCCTCAGAGCAAGGTGCTCTTACCTTGCGGAGAGGATGGGCTTATGACCCGAAGGCCTAGGCGCCGCAGCTGGACTCTGAAATGCGGAGGCGCCTTGGTTTGCTCGTAAAGGAAATAGGGAGTGGTGCTAAACGGCTGTTC
>NZ_JAZVJO010000149.1:0-4353 GCF_059453735.1 Peribacillus sp.
ACAGCATATGCTGCTGCAAAACCAATATAACTTTTCCTGACAGATGCTGTGTGGAATTGAGAGTCTTCCTGTATTGTTCTTGCATTTGCCTTATTGGAATGAAATCCAAAATACTTCTCTAAAACAATTAAGTCATTATGTATCACAAAAGCAGCAGCTCCGGAAGAGTCCACTAACTTAGAAGTATGTAAGACATGATCTGCTATCCGCAAAAAAGCATCCTTCTTATCGTAGGAGCAGATCATTCTGTAACATCCAATTTATAATGATAGAATTGTGTATCTTTTTTATAGCCGTTATTCTCGTATAGTCTCTGTGCCGAATCATTATCGTAAGCAGTACTGAGACTTAGACTGATCGCGCCTGTCTCAACAGCGTATTCCTTCGCTTTATTCAAAAGCAATTCTCCGATTCCTCTATTTCTGGCAGATTCACACACAAAGAGATCATTTAAAATCCAAGTCTTTCCCATATGAACGGATGAGAATGTCGGATACAGTTGGGTGAAGCCGATATATTCGCCTTGTTCTTTCACAACAAAAATGACAGAATCCTTATTATCTATACGTGCTTTAATGAATTCCTCAGCACCTTGTAAATCTGATGGTTGTTGATAAAAGATCCGATACAGATTAAATAAATGTGATACTGTCTTTACATCTTCTATTGTAGCTTGTTGTATTTCCATTCTTATTCCTCCTATATGTAAGTAATAAATATATCTAAGCAGTTGAACTTGTATAATGATTATTTTTTGTGGAAAGCGGCTATCAAATAACCTGTTAATGAAGAGGTTCTTGATGAAGATAGAATGGCATATAAAGTAAGGAAACGGTTATGCAGCTGGTTTATCCCATTTTTTTAGCATTTTTGAAATATGGATAAAGCCATAGATTAAAATACCACTCATACCCAAGTTTATTATTTTTTTCAGAATGATTGCTTTGTCATATGATTCAACACCGTATGTCTGGATAAGAAATATATTGATTGAGGCTATTATGATTAATTGTAAGGCAAAACCACAAGTGATCAGTTTAAACATGGCCAATATATTTTTGATATAGAACCCTTTCTTCATATAATTACGGTCCTTCCCATGCATTTCCATGACATCAAGAGTAAAGTACAGGAACAACGGGCGGTTTGCGATTACCGTGACAATATAGAAAAAAGCCAATATAAAAGAATAGTAAACGCCGTTCCACATCATCTGCAGCGCAGATCCTGCTAGTACATTGATCAAATTACTGATGATAAGCGTGAATATCATAAATAAACCAGTCAAGTTCACGCGCTTCAACAACATGAATCTTATGACACTATAGATGATTCCCGGTACGGAAGACAGCAGCATGGCATAATAATCACCTATTATGTCCCTGCTCATGTTCCAAATCACTACCGGGAATATCAAATAACAAATGATATCCAATAGGATTATATTTTTCTTTATTTTCTCCACCGGCTTTCTTCATTAACCTGAATGCTTGCTTTCCGCAGAGCGAGACACGGGCTCTTCCTCGCTTCGCACGTGCTCAGGTATTACCTGGCTCGTTGATTATAGCGGGAGTCTCGCACCTTCCGCTATAATCAACCAGCTTATTGTTGGCTGGCTTTGTTCACCGTTCTCATTAACATTCTTTTAGAAAGACCCTTTCAATAAAACATGACCGGCTGGATAGCTTAATTTTCTTTAAAATACATATCATTGAAATAAACTATCAAAATAGCAATTACTTTCCCCAACCCTATGCCATTTTCGTTAAAGTGATGAGCGAAATTAGCTGCTAACTCTTTGAAGTTAAGATGAGGATGCTGTAGAAGTCTTATGAAGGTCTTTAATCGATCTATTAGTGATTTATAATTTTGAATTCTTGTTCGTCTCCCATCGGTAAATCACCTGTGTCTAACCATTTTCTTACCATATGATTAAAGAAGTCCGGCTTTGCTAAAGGAAACCCATGTCCGATATCAGGTATAACTATACCTTTACAATTAGGATTCATTTTCACAAGATCTTTTACGGATGTTTTCATGACGGCTTTCTCTTTTTCACCAACCGTTACTAATATCTTTGCATCTGCTTTTCTGAAATTCTCTGGTAGTTCAAATGACATATTTTCTTCTAAAACTCTGATCAGTGTTTCCGGTTTTATGCGAATACTTTCTTCATAATATTTTTCGTAGTATTCTTCGCTTATATATAATGCCTTGGCCTGCATCTTGGAAAACCCCCGTCTCTTGATTAAGGGAAATGACCATTTGATTATAGGTTTAATCAACTTTTGGGTGTATGTAACGGGACGAACCAATGCACTGTTAATGATTGCGAAATCCACCAATTGTGGTTGTATACTTAGTATTTGAATAATCACTTGTGAGCCTAAAGAAAACCCGATTAAGATGACTTTCTTCCTTTTTGCTTTTTCTTCGATTAAATGTTTTATTCCTTCTGCGCAGCTTCTTATTGTAAATATATTATCGGTATTGCTTAGCCCGTGTTCAGGTAAGTCCGGGACAATGCAATGATAATTGGTGAAGTATTCGACTTGTTTATCCCACATCCAGCCGCTCACTCCTCCTCCATGTAAGAAAAGCATCAAAGGAGCACTTTTATCACCATATTCTTTGTAATGTAATACCAAAATGTTTCACCTCATTTTTTAAAAGAACTGGCTCAGGGTAAATCTTTGTTTTGCTATCACCATCCAAAATAATAAGCAATTCTTTGTCACCTTTTCACTGTATTGGTCACCATAATATGGATAAATTCTGAAATTCTGATAGAGTAATAGGTTTCATTAGGACTATGAAAAAGGATAAAAATAATACTGCCCTGAATATCATTCAGCGCAGTAATGCTCCAATTATAGTCTGCATTGATTTTAAGTAATCAGTGAGTTGCCTGTATTTCCGTTGCCGATGAGCGCACCTCGCTGGACTAGAAGAAGCCGTCCGTTTTCCCTTCAATCATATCTTAATCAGATCTTTTTCACGAGATTCTTTGAGAAGCTTGTTTTAAAAGCGAGATAAGATGTTCAATATCATATTCATCGTACCGGATGTAAGGGAATGTAACAGAAAGCGTCCCTAATAATGATTGATTATGGGCAATAATTGGTACACTGATGGAAGTGGCGCGTTTGACACGTTCCCCTTTTGTTAGAGCATACCCTTTATTTCTTATTTCATAGAGCTGCTGCAGCAAATCATCTTTTGATTCAACAGTGATCTCTGTAATTTTCGTTAATGTTGTTTTCTCTATATAACTCTTAATAAATGCATCGCTCTGAAAAGCAAGGAGACTTTTAGCAGATGCGCCAGCATATAGCGGGGAAGTATTGCCTACAAATGTTAAGGCAGCCAATTCATGACGACTAGGTAAGTTATAGATGCAACGCCGCTGGTCACCATCCATAATATTCAATGAAATATTTTCTTTCGTTTCTTGATTCAATTCTTCCATGATTGGAACAGCTTTTGATAAAAGTGCATCATTTTTTTCAACGAGTTGTCCTAAGAACATAAGCTCTAAACCAAGGCTGTATATTTTCGTTTTTTCGTCTTTTACTAAAAAACCTTCAAATACTAATGTGTTGACGATACGTTGTAAGCTGGAAATCGAAATATCCGTCCTTCTGGAAATCTCTGTTAATGATAATTTGGGATAATCTGCTGAAAATGCTCGAAGTACTTGTATCACTCGATGGATTGAGGACATCGAATAATTATTATTTGCTTTTTCATTCCCCACTGTGAGCACCTCCTTGGATCAACTGTTTTCATATTAGATTATTTTCTGACACCAACTGTTTCAATTCCTCCACTCCCGGTTATTTGTTCTTGCTCCAATGCTTGTTGAATAGTATGGACGCGCCCTGCCGGAATCTTAGTTTCTGAAAGAATTTGAATCCAATCATTTGATTTTTGGTCACAGTTCACCTCTTTTATTTTATAACAGTTTTATTTTCTCCGAAAATCGGTTTTCTTTTTTCCCTGACAGCCCGTACACCTTCTTTGTGATCTTCCTCTTCCATGACAAGAGCCATTTTGGATGATATATAATCCAGTGAAGACCTTAACGACATTTCGCTGTTTTGGTAAACTGCCCGTTTGATTAACTGGGTTGCCAGTTGAGGTCCGTCAGCTAAATTCTGTGCGTAGTCTGCAACAGCTTGATCGAGTTCTTCGTCCGGCACAACAAAAGTAACAAGTCCGCGTTCTTTTGCCGCTTCTGCTGTCAGCACTTCTCCAGTCCACAACATATGCAATGCGATATCCTTTCCGACAAGCCGCGGTAAGAAGTACGCTCCGCCGTCTCCGGGTACAAGTCCTACTTTGATATAGCTT
>NZ_JAZVJO010000150.1:0-9132 GCF_059453735.1 Peribacillus sp.
GCAGGCCTATTTGGTCCGAAAAATGCAAAAGAGGTTCAGAATGAAACCATTCCAAACCTCTTCTTTATGCGTTTACTAATTGAAAAGCAGGACTCTTGATGATGCGTGAATTGCCTGCTTTATCTCTTAAGATGACCTTGAAACGATAGTCACCGTTAATGGCTGCTTTTTTGTCTTTCGTTTGACCATTCCAAGTCACGCTTGATTGGCCAACTTTAAAGGAAGTGTCAGTTAAAAGTCTGACTACGATTTTACCGTTTTTATCAATAATAGAGACTGATCCAGTAACAGGTTCAGTAACAGTAATCGTGTTTTCTATTTTTGATTTTCCTGTCGTTTTAAAGCGGTTATCGGAATTAACAATCGATCCAGTAGGAGGCACTGTATCCAGCTTAATTGGAATGTCCTTTTTCGATCCGACGCGGCCATCGCTGTCTATTAGAGAGATACTAAGCGTATAGCTGCCATCTTTCAGCTGGCTTCTGCTGGAATTCGTGCCATTCCATTCAAGAGTATGGCCTCCGCCTGTAAAAGGTCTGTTCTTTTGAAGGGTTCGTACTTTATTACCTGCCTTATCTAAGATTACTGCTTTAATGACGGCGTCCTTATTCAACAAGATAGGGATGGATAGTTTAGCCTGTGCTTTTGGTGAATAGAGATAATTCGTTTTAGAAACAGTCAGCTCGGGCACAAGTGTATTATTCACCTGTAAGTTCTTTTTAGTAAACAAGGAATGGCGGGCATTCGCAGTCTTAATGACAAGCTTGACATCTCCGGAAGATTGATAGGAACCATTGTCAAGCTTTCCATCCCAGTTATAGGATATGGGTTCGCCGGTCGATGCTTGATTAGTGAGCATTTTCTTTAGCGTTTGTCCGTTTGCGTTTTCAAGATAAAGTGAAACGGTCGTGTCCTTAGGAGGAGTGAATGAGATGTTTAGCTTATTCGATCCTTCTATCGTGAATGATTTATCAGATAGTTCAAGATTAGACATTGATTCAGGTGTATTGACCAATGCTTTGTGTGGATCGATTTTACCATTTCCAAATTGCGGATCCCACCCTGATGGTCCAAGGTCAGTGGATGACTCTTTTAAAATCGTAAGCACTTCAGATGGTGTTAAAAAAGGATTTTTAGCAAGAATCAGTGCTGTTACCCCCGACACCATAGGGCTTGCCATGCTTGTCCCGCTCATGGTAGCAAACGAGTCTTCCGAAATAGTCGAGTAAATATCCTTTCCAGGTGCCGTAAAGTCAATATATTTTCCGTAATTAGAGAAAGAGGCGAGCTTATCATTCTTATCAGTTGCGCTGATTCCTAGAACATTTTTTAAGGCTGCTGGATAGCGAGGCTTTGTTGTATGTTCATTCCCAGCTGCCGCTATGATGACAATCCCCCGAGCAGCTGCAGCTTGGACGGCTTCATCGAGAATGTTGGTATAGGCGTCCGTCGTAAGACTTAAATTGATAATATCTGCTCCAGCATCCATCGCATAATAAATTCCTTCAGCAACATCAAAAATATCGGCTTCTTCCTCTCTAAACACATTGACTGGAATGATTTTAGAGGAAGGCGCAATACCGCTAGTGCCTTCATTATCCTGAACAGCTGCAATGATACCCGCTATATGTGTGCCATGATCATTGGGTAAAAGGGTCTTTTTCCGAGTAATGACATTAAACGGATTTGTTATTTGCCCTTTTAAATCAAAATGACTAACTTGAACACCGCCATCGATAACGGCCGTTTTGATTACCGTTTTTCCTTTTGGCAAATCCCATGTATCTGGTAAGTTTAGGTTCTTTAAATACCATTGCTTTGAAAAATCCGAATCACTCGGGATATAGGTATGTGCTAGTTTATAATTTGGCTCGACAGAAAGAATTTCTGGGTGGGAGAGCAAATTTTTGGCTGCAGCTTCTAGGGTGCTCCCTTTAGGAAGAGTCAGTAAGGAGAAATGATGATCAGTCAGTTTCGATACTTCCACTGCGGAAATAGATTTGATTAGTGCTTGCTTGGTTTTTTCATTTGTATTTTGTTTAAATTGGATAATTAATTCGTTTTTATCGTAATGTTCATTTGCGAGTTTTACACTGTCAGTTGAGGACTGTGCGGCTGTATAATCTACGGGTGAAAAAGTCAATATTCCAACCATAAGGGCGGCAGCTAAGAAAATGGATTGTCTCATTATTGGTCTCCTTTTATAAGTATTAGATTCTGAGAGTAGGAGTCTTTTATGTAATTGTCTAATTTTAACACGTCATACAATTGAATCCTATTAATATCCTAGTTTTTAGGCACAAATTATCTCGAAAAAACCAATTAATTGTAAAAAAGTGGTTAACAAAGTGACTATTTTAGTAGATAATGGGAGGAAACTAGGAATTAGGAGTGAGTAAGTTATCAAAAAATGTTTGCTAGTGTCGTTGTTTACTTTATTAATGGTGTTTGGTTACTCGATTGAATCGAAAGCGCAGGTTAGTGAAAATTGGCGGGCAGTGTATTATCCAACGGTGAATTTTAAGGGTGCGAAGGTGAGCAGCACCGTTAGCTCGATAAATTTTTCTTGGGGAACAAAATCGCCAGTTAAAAAGATTCCCAGCAGCAAGTTCTCAGCGGTTTTTGAAAAGAAAATGACTGTTTCTAAAACAGGTACCTATGTCCTAATGGGAAAAGCGGATGATGGAGTTCGAATTTATGTGGATGGAAAACGAAAGATAAATGAGTGGAAGGCTGGAGAGCGCAATTTTGAAAAGCAGGTGAAGCTAACAAAAGGAAATCATACAATTAGAGTTGAGTATTATAACATAGGGAAAAATGCGAAACTTAAAGTCAATATTAAAGAGGCTGCTAAAGTCACCCCTTTAGAAAAATGGGGCGCAACATTTTATAGTAAGCAGAACGTAACGGGGAAAACAGTGAAGAAGCAGTTTTCTACACTAGATGTTAACTGGGGAGCAGGTTCACCTGACCCGAGCATTCCAGCTAACGAATTTTCAGCTGTCATTGAAAAGCGAACGAGCCTTTCTGAAAGCGGCACATACCTGCTGAGCGGAGGTGCCGATGATGGAATCCGCATTTATGTGGATGGTGTAAAGAAAGTAGATCAGTGGAAGGATAATGTGCAGACGTTCAATGTAGAAATGGCTCTAAGTGCAGGGATACATATTATTAAGGTCGAGTATTATGAAAAAAAAGCGACGGCACAGCTATCTGTCAAGCTTGATAAGAAGGAAAAAAAATCTCAGGTTACCTACACGAATTATGGAATAACACTTAACGAAGCGTTGGCAGCTCAGATGAAAGTGAACCCACAGACAGATAAAAAATATTCTGCCTATATTCCCGCGGTCAGTGTCAAACTCGATCCAAAAAATATCAATAGTGGAGTTATGCTAGAGAAGACGGTGATTAAAGCGGAAATAAGCCAAGTCTCGCGTACACTTGGCAGCTTACCTAAGAAAACGAAGGTAAAAATTTCAGGCTTTAAAGTTTCTGAAGACAAGGAGCTGTGGTATAAGGTTCAAACTGGCTGGGTGAACGCATCATCTGCAGATACCAAACACTACCTGAATCCAGAAACGGCAGATTATTATCAATTCGTAAAGCTCTCCGATTTTGCTGGATTAAATGCTGCTGAGATTAATCAGAAAATTTTATTTGACCGAGGAATCTTAAAAAATCGGGCGGATGCTTTTATTAAGGCGGGCTTTAAATATGGCATTAACGAAATCTATTTACTAGCTCATTCCTCATTGGAAACTGGACGAGGGACGTCAAGACTTTCGAAGGGCATAAAAGTGAAGGCGAAATTAGATAGTAAAGGGAAACCCGTATTTACCACTGTAAATATAAAAGGCAAACAGGTGGTTGAAAAGGAAATTGAAATCCTCCCGGACGATGCCGAGAGCTACGAAAAAAAAGTTTATAATATGTATGGAATCGGTGCCTATGACTCCTGTGCATTGGAATGCGGAGCGCGGAGAGCATTCAATGAGGGATGGACGAACCCGGATAAAGCCATCATTGAAGGCGCTCGCTATGCTGCAGAGGAATATATCCATGCGGGACAAGATACCATTTATAAAATGAGATGGAATCCAGATTATATGGACGTCAATGGGACAGCCTATCATCAATATGCCTCAGATATTGGCTGGGCATCCAAACAAACCAAGTCCTACATCGAACTCTATAAATTACTCGACAGCTACACCATCACATACGACGTACCACGATACAAAAAGTGAAAAGATACCCCGCAGATATAAGTCTGCGGGGTTTGTTGATTTAAATTGAGTCCGTGTTTCTGGGGTATCTTGGGTATCTCGGCATCCATACTGTGCAGAACAGAGGAAAACCTGTGCAAAACAGAAGAATTTCTGTGCAAATGGAGCTTAAACCTGTGCAGAAACAGCCAAAAAGTGTGCAAAACTAAGGATTTCCTGTGCAAAAGGCGAATTGAAGACATAAAAGAAAGATACCCAATTTTTAAAAGACAAACCAATCTTTGAGCCTGCGCATCTGGGTTATCTTGGGTATCTTGGCATCCATACTGTGCAGAACAGAGGAAAACCTGTGCAAAACAGAAGAATTTCTGTGCAAATGGAGCTTAAACCTGTGCAGGAACGGCCAAAAAGTGTGCAAAACTAAGGATTTTCTGTGCAAAAGGTGAGTTGAAGATATAAAAGAAAGATACCCTATTTTTAAAAGACAAACCGATCTTTGAGCCTATGGGTCTGGGTATCTTGGCAACCATGCTGTGTAAATAGGCTTAAACCATGCAAAAACAGCCACAAAGTGTGCAAATCTAGGAATTTTCTATGCAAAGGTGATGAGGATGAAAACTTCCTCTGGCTGAATAATAAAAAGCTGTCGAGGGTTCTCGACAGCCTGAAATCATTCATTGTTAAAAAGAAAATCAACGAGGTTTTTGCTGGATTGGCCAGTGGAATAGTAATTCCATTTTTGATTAAACGCAGTTAATTGGTTTTGATCAAGACCGTTTCGCTTAATGTGTTCAATTAGTTCGTTTGTTGTTCGTGAAACGGGGCCAGGCATGGAGGTAATGTAATCCTCCCAAAAGCCTCGCTCCTGCTGATACTCTTCCAAGTCATAAGCATAAAAATACATGGGTTTTCCAAGGAAAGAATATTCAAATGGAATGGATGAGTAGTCAGTGACGAGACAATCGGCTGCCAGCAGCAGTTCGTTCATATCAGGGTAGTCAGATAAATTATGTACGAACCCTGGATAAGCGGATTCGAGTTCAAGATCTGCGGTTACGGCAGGGTGAAGCTTTAGCAGCAAGACATATCCTTTTTGACTCAGTTCGCGGTAAAGCAAATCGATGTCGAGCGCAATCTTTCCTGAATGTAGGGTCTGGTTTCGGAATGTAGGTGCATAAAGAATCGTTTTCTTATCAGCCCATTCGGGATACTTGCTAGTCAGTATACGCTTTGCTTCAGTAAGCGCAGGCTGATTAAAGAAGAAATCGGTTCTGGGAATCCCTGTAGTAAGGATGTGTTTATCGCTTAAACCAAAGCTTTCTTTAAAAATCTCGGCCATTACATCAGAGCCGACCACTACATGATCAAACATCTGATAGACCTTTATGAAGCGCTGCTTAGCGGCAGGTGTCCGCTCCGCGATTGAAGGATCCGTTAATCCGAATTTCTTAATGGCTCCAGCTGCGTGCCAAATTTGTGTACAGGTAACGCCTGGACGGAAAGAGATAGCAGCTAAAAAGCCGAAGTAATTATCAACAATAATTCGTTTTGCTGTCGCCAGATGATAAATTGAGAGAAGTAGATGGATGATATTCTTCGTTTCAAAGTTAAAGACGATGGTATGCCCATCGTCTTTAACTTTTATTTTACTAGTAGACGTTCGTAAAATAACTCGTTTCCATGTTAACTCCTGCTTGTCCATTTCATCTAAAATATATTGTGTATTGTCGCCAAAGGAAGTAACAAACACAGCCTTTGACTTTAATGGAAGGATGCTAAAGATGGAAAAAAGGATACTAAAGGTGCGTAGATAAAGCCTGATGGCGATTTCTCTAGCCATTTTGAACTTTAACTTTAGTCAGGTCTTTTTTGATCATACTTGTTGAGATGCCAATTGTTCTTGGAAGATAGACAACATCGCAATACTCAGCTAGTTCGTCGAACTTCCCTTCCCAATCATCACCCATCACAAAGATGTCAATTCCCTCACGAATAATATCATCTTTTTTCTGTTCCCATGTATTCTCGGGAATGACTTCATCTACGTAGCGAATGGCTTCAAGGATCATTTTACGGTTTTCAAAACTATGGTAAGCTTTTTTATTTTTTAAGTCATTAAATTCATCAGTTGAGATGGCTACTACTAGGTAATCGCCAAGGGCTTTAGCTCGCTTTAATAGATTTATATGGCCCCAGTGCAATAAATCAAAAGTACCATATGTGATTACTTTTTTCATGCTTCTTCCTCCTGTATATCCTATTTTAAATGGATGTAATGTATGGTGGAACCCCTATCCCAGGCGGCATCTATTTCGACAGTTGAATATACAAGTAGCTAACAGTATATGTTAATACTTCATTATAACTCATTCTATTTACAAATAAACAGTAAAAAAATTACATTGCTGGATGAAAATTTAAAAAACTTCCTATAACTATTACAGTTTACTTGGTTTCTAGCTTGCATTCAAGAATATAGAAGGAATTGTCGAAAAAATATCCTCAGGCTCAATGCCTGAGGATCGAATCTAGTTAGTTATTAGTCAAGTAATTTGGTATTTCCAAATTTAAATTGTATTTCGACAACTGACTGTACATATTCGCAATCTGTACCGTTTGTTTCACTGCCCAGCCGATATCTGATGCATACTGATGCGTGGCATACCCATTAGCGACCATTTTTTCAGGGTTCCAGCGCATTTTGTATAAGGTATTTTGTCCAGCATTGATATAGCCGTCTCCGATAAATTGAGCGCCGCCGATAATCGCTGCTTCTGGGGTAAACCATCCTGCGGTATAAGCGTATTCGGAACCACATTGTTGAGGGCATCTATCTACAGCCCCAATGCCATACATATTATAAACCTTCTTAGGTGTTACGGCTTTACCGTCCACACTTGAAACCACTATTCCATTTGCCAAAGCAGAATTTCCATGACCTGTTTCAAGCAATGCATGACTAATTAAATAAACTTCATTAATGCCATATGTTTTTGCTGCTGAGATAAACGAACTAGCTTGTCCGCTTAAAATTCCTTTGTTTTTTAAAACAGTGCTGTTTAACTCACTTGCATTCGTTCCGGCAACAGAGGAAAGGTCAAGAAATTGATAAAAGGATGAAGTTGTTTGTAAAAAGTTCGTTGGATTTAGATAATATTCCGTTTGCACCGCTGTTGCTGTTTTCCAAGAACCAGAAGAATCAGTTTGCGGGTTAACCTTCATTTGCATCGCAACCGCTTGGTCAATCGTTAAGTCATAATAAGAAACGCCTTTGACGTCGTTTGCGTGGATATATCCGGTCACTTTTTTACCATTAACCGTCACCGTACATACAAACCAGTTAGCAGACAGCTCCCGGTAGCTGAGTACGGTCCGCATTTTATAGGTTTTTAAAACCTTAGAACTAACTGCTGCTTTTGAATAAATGTTTGTAGGACTCTTTAAAGCGAATCCTTTTAGAATTTGGCTGGAAGACCATGCGTCTTCAAGGTCCTTTGTTTTAAGATAACCTGTTGTTGCTTTTCCATTCACGTAAACCGTTACTTCATTCCAGTCTTCGGATAGCGTTTTATATTGTAATACAGTTCCTTGTGCATATGTTTTTAAGACTTTCGAGCTTTCAGCAGCCTTCGCATAGATGGCTGTAGGTTGAACAAGGCCAATCCCTTTGCTACTTTCACCTCTATCAGCCAGCAATGGTTGTAGGTCTGCTTCCTTTATATAGCCTGTATTCTTTTTCCCGTTGACAGTGATTGTTGCCTTTTTCCAGCCGGTTATATAGGTTTCATAACTCAAGATAGAGCCTTGAACGTATTTTTTTAATATCTTTGCTGATTCAGACGCTTTAGCATAAACCGCAGTGGGTGCGGCTAAGCCAATCCCCTTTTGTGCAATCGGAGATGAAGTTGGTACCGTTACATCTTTTGCATCGATATAGCCGGTTACAGTCTTACTATTTATATAAACGGTCGCTTGATACCAGCCGGTTATATAGGGTTTATAGGTCAGGTTAGAGCCTTGCGCATAAGTTTTAATTCCTTTTGATTCTGCAGACGCTTTCGCATAAATGACCGTAGGGTTCTTTATAGCAACGCCTTTAATGTTTTGTGGATTGCTGACCGGAAGTTCAACATCATGTTTATAAATATATCCGGTTACAGCGACACCGTTGACATATACTGTCGCCTGATAAAAATCAGAATGGCTGCTTTCTGAGTATGTAAGCAGAGTACCTTGTGCATAGCTTTTTAACACATTTGAGTTTGTGTTGTTTGTTTGGTAGATATTAGTTGGGCTATTCAATGCAACACCTTTAATCGTTGCAGTTGCCACAGCTAGGGTAGACTTTTTTAAGCTTAGTGTAGAACTGGTCTTTTGCTGTGTTTCGATTTTCTCATCCATTGGCAGTGAGGGGTTCGTTGTTTCGGTGTTTTCACGAGTGGTAAGTGAATGGATGTTTAGATTGGAAAGGTAACCAACGATTGTTTCGTTGCTTTCATTATCTAAAAAGCTGATCTTTGAAAATTCTGTCCCTGATTCAAGAAGCGTGAATTCCATTTCACTAGAAATAGTTTGTAACATTTCTTTTCCTTCAGAGTCTGAATAAACATCCATTTGAGTGGGTGCTTCTGTGGTCTGACGATCAGCTTCGTTCGCCAGAACCGAACTGGGGAGCGGAGCAACTGAAAACAATAAACTAAAAGCAAGCAATACATAAAGAGTTTTTTGCATAATAACCTCCAAATTTTTTCTTTAGGAAATAAAGGGTTTTAACTAATTAATTGGTTTTATTTCCATTAAATATCTTATCATAGGATAATAGTTTGTGTGACGAAAAAACTTTTTTGATTCTTTGTACCTATGAAACTATTGGCTTATATAGGAAAAAGTATTGTAAATAATG
>NZ_JAZVJO010000151.1:0-8431 GCF_059453735.1 Peribacillus sp.
CTGCCAGCAAGCATGCAAATTCTTACGAGCAACGGCATTGTAGCCGGAAGCCTGACTGCGATAATATTAAATATCTTATTTAATATTATTCCAAGTACAAAACAGACTCAACTAACGGCGGTTCAAAAAGCCTCATAGAAAAAAAGAGTTGCAAATTGCTGCAACTCTTTTTATTTTCTGAATATCTTACATACAGAATCTATGAAAAGAGTTGAGTCCATATGAAAAAGAAGTATTGTCTGCACTGCCATGTGTTGCTAAAAAACGAGGAAGTATTCTGTATATGCGGCAGAAACACCTTCCAAGATATTGTTATCAATACACATAATCAACGCCCCTTAACGGAAAAGTAAGAGGTGCAAGTTATTTGAGCGGTTCAAAACATTTTTCTAGATCTTTATCGAGGATATAAACCTCAATCTGTTCTCCTGTTTTTGTACTAATATCTCGATGAGAGGACAGAACCTTACATTTTGTATATTGTTCCACGATTTTTTCATAATCCTGGGTGTACATTTCATGTAGAAGTGAACGCATTTGCTTAATTAATTTCTTTCCTGCATTACGGCTGGCAAGATGTTTTTCTTCAACAGTCAGAACACCTTTAAATCGGGTAATCAGCATATCGTTAATAATATACGTTTTTGCTTCCTGTGGTCCTCTCCCAATCAACTCACGCTGAAATTTGATAAAGGCAGCACTAATTTCAGCTTCAAGTTTTTTCTTAGAATTTAGCATAATCCCTCCACTAATTTTGGCTATTGCTGGAATTTATCATAATTGCTGCCTGACTTCTTGTCAATTGATTTTATAAAAATTTGGAAAAGATTGAAAAAGGAAGAATTAATGAGAAAACAAGTGATTTCATAAGGAAAATTGTTAAATATGAAGCTAAACTGTCTAATATGGATATATTTGGTTGATTTCCCTGGTTTACAAATGTTTCTAGTTAAGCGTAAAATAAGCGACATCATAACAATTTAATAAAGGCCAAATCTCAAAGATTTTGAGAACGGAGGACCCAGTATTTTGGGGTTAATTCTGCTTTTGCAGAAGGGATGTGAACTCTTTCGCCATCCTACCCGTCAGCTAACTTCGTCGGCTAAAGCGAAGGAGGTCATAAGACCACCTTATTTCAGGGGGCTTTTTTGTTGATTTCAGCAAAATGAGCAGCCTGTCCTTCTGTAGGTCTTTTTAGTATGCCTATATTGAAAAATTGTTCTTGGATGACTGAGCGTAAAGGAAGCCCTGCTTGCTGGACGTTAAGTAGACCAATGAGTACTTTTTCTCCAAATTAATGTTTGCTAATGCAAATCATTCTGTTTCTGTTGCAATGAAGTTTTTTCATTGTCGAAACATGGATCGATTTTTTGCATCGGCTGCATATCGGGGGATGAGTACGCATTGGTCTCTTTTTTATGGATTGGTAGTTTGACAGAGACAACACGGAAAGGAGGTGGTGAGGTTTTTTTAATCAACTAGTTGAAAGGAGAAGTTCAAATGGATGTTGTATCCGTGTTGCTAACAGCTGTTTCCTTTTCACTCTTTTTAGGCTTTATTCACTTTTGTCAAAATGTTATCGAAAAAGAGGGAGAGTAGAAAAATGGTTCTTTTAGTGATTGTTGGAGTGGTTATGTTGTATTTAGTTCATGCATTGCTTAACCCAGAAAAATATTAATCGTTACTAACGGAGGAAATGTAAATGGATTTTTTACAAATCGGTGTGGTGCTGGTATTGGTTCTTGTACTAGCGATACCAATGGCAAATTATTTCACGACTGTTTATTCCCTTGAAACGACGAAGCAAGATCGAATTTTTGGACCGATCGAACGGATTATTTATAAGCTGTCAGGTATACAAACAAGTGAAATGAGCTGGAAGAAATACGCAAAAGCCTTACTGTTTAGTAATCTCATCATGTTTATCATCTCGTACCTGATCATTCGCTTTCAAGGAGTGCTGCCTGGGAATCCTAGTAATATAGCAAATATGGATCCGATACTCGCCTTCAATACGGCTGCGAGTTTCCTTACGAACACGAACTTACAACACTATAGCGGAGAATCCGGTTTATCTTATTTATCACAGATGACAGTGATTATCTTTTTGATGTTTACGACACCAGCCACAGGGCTCGCCCTATGTATGGCTTTCTTTAGAGGATTAACAGGGCAAAAGAATATCGGAAACTTTTATGTTGATTTAGTTCGTTCCCTTACACGGGTACTGTTGCCGTTATCCATTCTTATAGGTTTGATTTTAGTTTCCCAAGGGGTACCACAAACGTTTAGTTCTACTGCTGCAGCGACGACGTTAGAGGGAGCTGCACAGAATATCGCGAGAGGACCTGTAGCTGCTTTAGAGTCAATCAAGCATTTAGGTACAAATGGCGGTGGATTTTTTGGTGTTAACTCGGCCCATCCATTTGAGAATCCTACAGGCTTCACTAACATACTAGAAATACTATCAATGTTTCTAATCCCTGCTGCACTGCCATTAACATTTGGTCGTATGGCAAAAAACAAAAAACAGGGTTGGATCCTTTTTACTGCGATGGGGTTACTATTTCTTGTCTTCCTGAGTGTGTCCTATTTTAGTGAATTAAATGGCAATCCGGCCTTAGAAACAATAGGTCTATCACAAGAAAATGGGAGTATGGAAGGGAAAGAGGTACGGTTTGGTATTGCACAATCTGCGCTTTTTACCGCAGTAACGACAGCTGTGACAACAGGGACAGTTAATACGATGCATGATACGCTGACCCCGCTCGGAGGATTGGTACCGCTCGCCCAAATGATGCTGAATTGTGTCTTTGGCGGTGATGGAGTAGGAACGGTCAATATTCTTATGTATACCATCATGGCTGTATTTATTGCTGGGCTGATGGTTGGCCGAACGCCAGAATTTTTAGGTAAAAAAATTGAGGCAAGAGAAATGAAATTAATAGCGATAGCAATCCTCCTGCACCCCTTAATCATTTTAGGACCGTCGGCGATTGCGTTAGCTACTGAAATGGGAACATCGGGTATTTCAAATTCCGGTTTTCATGGGATTTCTCAGGTGGTCTATGAGTTTACTTCGTCAGCGGCAAACAATGGTTCAGGGTTTGAAGGGTTAGGAGATAACACGCCTTTTTGGAATATTTCTACCGGCTTAGTGATGTTGTTCGGCCGTTACTTTTCGATGATTGCCATGATCGCAGTCGCTGGTTCTTTACTCACTAAGAAGCGTGTGCCAGAGACGATTGGAACACTTAAAACCGATAATAGCACGTTCCTAATCATCCTTTTAGCCACTGTATTAATAATAGGAGCATTGACTTTCTTTCCAGTACTTGCCCTTGGCCCAATTGCTGAGTGGCTGACAATTAGATAAATGTTGAAAAGGAGTATTCCAGATGAGTACAAAGAGTAAAGGGAACGTCACTAGTACGATCTTGCTTGAAGCAAGCAAAGATGCTTTCAAAAAATTAAATCCAAAGTTAATGGCACGTAATCCTGTCATGTTTGTCGTAGAAATAGGCTTTGTTATGACCTTGCTGCTGTCGATATTTCCATCATTATTCGGGGGGGATTCAGACAGAGGATATAATCTGGCTGTGAGTTTCATTTTAGTACTAACGATCCTGTTTGCTAACTTTGCCGAGGCGCTAGCTGAAGGACGTGGGAAAGCACAAGCAGATAGTCTGAAAAAAACGAAACAGGACACAAAAGCAAAGCTCATTCAAAAAGATGGTTCAATAAAAGTAGTGGATGCCGCAGACCTTCGTAAAGGCGATATTGTGCTAGTGGAAGCCAATGATTTCATACCAAGTGATGGAGATATTATTGAAGGCGTCGCTTCAGTAGATGAATCAGCCATTACTGGCGAGTCAGCCACGGTCATAAAAGAATCAGGAGGAGATTTCAGTTCTGTAACAGGCGGGACAAAAGTGATTAGTGACTACATTAAAGTGAAAGTCAGCAGTGATCCAGGTGAATCGTTCCTAGATCGGATGATTAGTTTAGTAGAAGGAGCTAAGAGACAAAAAACACCTAATGAAATTGCACTCAGCACGCTGCTTGTTGGGTTGACGCTTATCTTTCTGCTTGTTTGTACCACACTAGTACCAATTGCTTCTTATATAAATGTGAATTTACCGACTGCTACGTTAGTGGCGTTACTAGTTTGCTTGATTCCAACGACAATAGGCGGTCTTCTTTCTGCGATAGGAATTGCAGGGATGGACAGAGTGACACAATTTAATGTGATTGCAAAGTCTGGGAAAGCAGTAGAAGCGGCTGGTGATATTAATACAATTATTCTAGATAAAACTGGAACAATCACACTGGGTAACCGAATGGCTTTTTCGCTTTTGCCAGTTAAGGGAGTAACCCAGAAAGAGCTGAATACTTTTGCTGCTTATTCATCGATACATGATGAAACCCCAGAGGGCCGTTCAGTTGTTGATTTTGTTATAAAAGCTGGGACAGTCAAAGAGGAATTAATAAAAGAAGGATCGGAAGGAGTAGAATTCACAGCTGAGTCTAGAATGAGCGGGACAGACTTGGCAGATGGCACCCAAGTTAGAAAAGGTGCAGTTGATGCAATCAAGAAATATATCTTGCAGCAGGGAGGAAAAGTTCCGATTGATTTAGAAAACATTAGTGATGAAGTCGCGTCACTTGGTGGAACACCACTGGCTGTGGCAGAAGGAAAACGAATATTGGGTGTTATCTATTTGAAAGATACAGTGAAACCAGGCATGAAGGAACGTTTTAATGAATTAAGGAAAATGGGGATAAAGACAGTGATGTGTACCGGTGATAACCCATTAACAGCGGCAACGATTGCAAAAGAAGCAGGTGTTGATGATTATATAGCTGAAGCAAAGCCGGAAGACAAAATCAGGGTGATTAAGCGAGAACAAGCTGAAGGTAAGCTTGTCGCCATGACCGGTGATGGAACAAATGATGCACCAGCGCTGGCTCAAGCGGATGTAGGATTGGCCATGAATACGGGAACGCATGCAGCGAAGGAAGCGGCTAATATGGTTGATCTGGACTCAGACCCAACAAAGATCATTGAAATCGTAGCGATTGGGAAGCAGCTCCTGATGACACGAGGAGCTTTAACTACCTTTAGTATCGCGAATGACGTCGCTAAATACTTCGCGATTATTCCAGCCATGTTTATGGTTGCTATTCCAGAAATGAAAGCTCTCAACATTATGGGGCTGGACACGCCGCAAAGTGCCATATTAGCGGCTTTGATATTTAACGCATTGATTATTCCCCTATTAATTCCATTAGCAATGAAAGGGGTAAACTATGTTCCGATGAATGCCTCCAAATTGTTAACCAAGAATCTCTTTATTTATGGATTGGGTGGAGTAATCGTTCCTTTTATCGGAATCAAAGTGATTGACTTATTGCTTGTATTAGTTGGATTATCTTAATCTTATAAAAAGGTGTGGTATGCATGTTAAAAAGTATCCGTTTAGTTTTCGTTTTGCTCGTTATTTGCGGGTTAGCTTATCCGCTGCTGTTAACAGGGGTTTCCCAAGTAGTAATGCCTGCAAAAGCAGAGGGCAGTTTACTTAAAAATAATTCTGGAGAGATTATCGGCTCGGTGTTAATTGGTCAGTCTTTTACAGACCCTGGCTATTTCCATGGTCGTATTTCTTCTATTAATTATGATGCAGCTGGATCAGGTACGCCTAATTATTCTCCGTCGAATAAAGACATGATAGAACGAACAAAAAGTGATATGGCTAAATTTCTAGAGAAAAACCCAACAGTCAAAAAAGCAGAGATACCAGCCGATTTAGTCACTAATTCAGGTTCAGGACTTGACCCGAATATTTCACTTCAAGGAGCAAACATTCAGGTACCTCGAATAGCCAAAGAACGCGGGATATCAGAAGAACGTTTATATGACCTTATCAATACACATAAGGAAGGCCGCTCGCTAGGGTTATTTGGAGAACCCAGAATCAATGTATTAGAGATCAATATAGCATTAGATGAACTGTGAAAGAGTAGAGGAGAGTACTAGTTACTCTCCTCTTACCTCTGAACCGGTTTAGGAGGTATGATCATGTCCCAGAACTTTCGCCGAAAAACACCTGATGAAATTCTTCAATCGATATCTATGATCAAAAAAGGCAGACTCAAAATCATCCTTGGAGCGGTTAGCGGCTCTGGGAAAACCTATCATTTACTCCTTGAAGGAAATGAGCTGAAAAAACGCGGGATTGATGTGGCTGCAGGTGTAGTAAGTACACTCGGCAGCCCCAAAACATTAGAACAATTAGGCTGTCTAGAAGTTATTCCTTCTATTGAATGGGAGGATAATGGTCAGGTGAAACATGATTTAAATATGCAGGAAATTTACAAAAGAAATCCAGAAGTGCTGTTAGTTGACCAGTTAGCTCACAGCAATCGGCCATCAGCTGAAAACCGAACTAGATTAGAAGAAGTTAAAGAATTAATCAATAACAAGATTAGTGTGATTACCACCATCAATATCTACGAATTAAAAGGGGTTAAAGAAGTTGCCGAACGGTTAATGAAATGTCCAATTAATATTCATGAATTTGTTCCTGAAGATACATTGACGGTGGCTGATGAGGTTAGACTCTTGGATGTAACACCCGAAGCCATTTTAAAACGTCTTCTAGAAGGTAAGATTGAAGCAAGTCATCAACCAAATGAACAGGCTCAATTATACAATAAGGATAATCTAGCCGTTCTAAGGGAACTATCCTTACGATTCTTAGCAGGTGAAGTAGAAGAAGACTTGACGGAAATTCGAGAACAAGAAGGATTAGTTGGGCCCTCTGGAGCTACTGAACGGATCCTGGTATGCGTACAATATAATTGGAATGGTTCCCTTTTAATCAGGAGAGGGGATCAGATAGCAAAACGACTGGGCGGCGAATTATTAATTGCTTGCTTTATCGTAAAACAAAAGAATCTGACAAAAGAAGAAGAAATGTTTAAAAAATCAATGCAAAAGTTGATCCATAAATTAAAAGGAAAATTTGAAGAAGTTATAATCAGCAGGGAAGATATCGCTGATGAAATCGTGGAATATGCTATGCAGCATTATATTACCCGGATTACGCTCGGACAATCAAAAAGGACGAGATGGGAAGAAATCATTCGCGGCTCAATTATTAATCGCATTCTAAGAAAAACAAAACATATCGACATATGCATTGTCGCAGATCGTGCCCAAGAACACGGAGAAAGAGTGATTACGGCCATTCATTCGATTAAGGAGAAAAACTCCTACCGAAGATTGTCACCAGATGAAGTGAAAGAAAAAATACAAGATGTTAAAAGAGGAACCCTAAAAGTATATATTGGTGCGGCCCCGGGCGTTGGGAAAACCTATACGATGCTAAGGGAAGCCAATGAATTAAGAAAAAACGGAATTGATGTTGTCATTGGGTTTTTAGAAACACACGGTCGACATGAGACAGCTGAACAAGTCGGCAGCGTAGAGACGGTACCTAGGAAACAGGTGCGATATAAACAAGTTGTATTAGAGGAAATGGATGTAGCAGCCATATTAATACGTAATCCTGAAGTAGTCCTTGTGGATGAATTAGCACATACCAATGTTCCTGGAAGCAAAAATCAAAAAAGGTATCAGGATGTTTTAGACATCCTGCATGCAGGCATTTCGGTTATTTCTACCATGAATATCCAACATGTAGAAAGTTTAAATGACAGTGTAGAGCAAATTACAGGCGTACGAGTCAGAGAAACAGTCCCTGATATGGTTTTGCAGGGTGCTGATGAACTAGAACTAATTGATATTTCTCCCTATGCTCTTAGACAGAGAATGGCAGATGGGAATATCTATGCCATGGATAAAATAGAGCAGTCTCTCAGTCATTTTTTTAAAATACAAAATCTAATTGCTCTTCGTGAATTGGCGCTCCGAGAATTGGCAGATGAAGTAGATGAGCGATTAGAGTCTTTAGTAAGGAAAGAAGGGGTGAGAGGATTATGGAGGAAGGAAGAAGTCATTTTTGTCTGCGTAAATCTTAGGGCAGATTCAGAGCGCTTGATTAGAAGAGGGTTCCGGCTTGCTTATCGTCTTAAAGCGAAATGGTATGTGGTTTATGTCAAAGATCATCCGACTCTGTCAGAAGATGAGCAGCTCAATCTCCGCAAAATTAGAAGTCTTACTGAACGCTTAGGGGGAACGTTTGAACAATATACCAGTGCAAACCATCGTTTAATTATCCAAGAACTTACCCAACAATTAGTAGACAAACAAGCAACACAAGTTATTATCGGCCATTCAGCCCGGTCAAGGTGGCAGGAAAT
Organism: Peribacillus sp.; assembly: GCF_059453735.1. NCBI lineage: Bacteria > Bacillati > Bacillota > Bacilli > Caryophanales > Bacillaceae > Peribacillus > Peribacillus sp. The sequence continues at coordinate 8,326 of NZ_JAZVJO010000151.1, forward strand.
AAAGCAGGGTTCAATTGTCGCCCGGTTATTAAGAGAAACCAGACACCTCGATGTGTTAGTTGTAGCTGATTAACACAAAAAAACAAACGACATGTTCGTCGTTTAT
>NZ_JAZVJO010000152.1:0-15554 GCF_059453735.1 Peribacillus sp.
TGTTTGAGATCCCCAATGATCCGCGGATTTTGGTAGAAGAACCTAAAATGGCGACCTATATGAGGGTATCAACCGAAATTACCCGCTTGTTTCACCGGTATGTTCCAATGGAAGCCATTCATGTCTACAGTGTAGATGAAAGCTTTATTCGAGTTGACGGAGCCACTTCGCTATGGGGAGATGCTCGTACGATTGCTGTGAAGATTAAAGATGAAATTGAACGGGAATTTCAACTTTCTTGTGCAATTGGCATTGGGCCGAATATGTTATTGGCAAAGCTATGTCTAGATTTGGATGCTAAGCATACAGGGATTGCGGAATGGACGTACGAGGATGTACCGTCAAAGCTTTGGCCTGTTTCGCCCCTTAATAAAATGTGGGGGATTGGCAGCAGGCTCCAGAAAACCCTAAACGGAATGGGAATCTTCACGGTCAAACAACTTGCACACTATAGCCTGGAAATGCTTGAAAAAAAATTCGGCGTCATGGGAAATCAACTTTATTACCATGCTTGGGGAATTGATCTCTCAGAAATAGGAGCGCCTATTATGGAAGGGCAGGTCAGTTTTGGCAAGAGTCAAATTTTACTGCGGGATTATAAGGAAGAGAAGGAAATCAAACAGGTGATTCTCGAAATATGCGAGGAAGTGGCGAGACGAGCACGTACACACTCAAAAGCCGGGCGAACGATTAGTCTTGGTATTGGGTATAGTCAAGATGAATTCGGCGGCGGTTTTCAGCGCTCGAGATCCATTGACGATCCGACAAATATCACCATGGATTTATATAGGGTCTGCCTGCAGCTGTTTAAAGAAAATTACTGTGGTAAAACGGTACGGAGTATTGCAGTTACGCTTTCTAGTATCGTTGATGATAATGAAATGCAGCTTAGTTTATTTGATAAATCGCGCTGGAAAAAACGTGAACTAGGCTATACGGTTGACCGAATTCGTACGAGATATGGCTCAAAAGCGTTACTGCGGGCTGTCTCATATACAGATGCAGGAACGGCTGTATACCGAAGTAAACTGCTCGGCGGACATAAGGCATAAATTAAGGAGGATACACCATGCTGAAAGATCGTGGACGAATGAAATGGACAGCAATGATGCTGCCAGAACACGTTACAATGCTCCGGGAATGGGCGCATGAAGACTCCTATGAAAGTGAACGGCTGCTTGACGAACAACAGCTCGAAGAAATGAATATGACAATGGGAGAAGCAATGGAAACGGGAAAGACCGTGACCATTACGTATTATGAGCAGCGGCGTTATCAGCTGCTGATCGGTACTATCCACTACTATAATGAAACACAGCAAAAACTGCATGTCATTGATCGTTTTGAGCAGCCCCACTACATTGCCCTCAACAGAATGGTTGATATTCGGTTTACAGATTAACTGAAGCAGGCTGAAAAGTTAACAGTGAGGAATACTTCCTTTATACTTAAGAAATTACAGGAGGTATTCATATGAAAATAGAGTGGACAGAATCAGCTATTGAAAAGATAACAGAGAAGATTGCCGATAGAGAAGGTTATCTTCTATTGAAATATGATACAGAGGGTAACGGATGTGTAATGAACGGAGTAACAGCATTATGGCTCATGGATGAACTTGATGAAAAGGAAGACGTTGAAATCTCAACAAATCTTATGCCAGTGTATGTTGAAAAATCCAAGATGATATTTATGGATGACGAGTTGAAAATTGATTTCGTACCATCAGTTAATAGCTTTCAGCTTAAAAGCCCTAATCAAATGTTGAATCCGCGGTTAAGTTTTATGAATCGTAAAAAATAACGTAATAGAGCGCCGGCCAAGAATTAGGCACGGCGCTTTATTACAATACATACTGATCAATAAATTGCGAAACAACTTTTTCGTATTCCTCCGTGTTTTCAATATAGGACTGGGCATGTGCTCCACGGGGAGCGAGGTAGAGCTGCTTAGGTCCTAGCTTTAGCTCGTACAATTCTTTTGTCATGGATGGTGGAATAAAGGTATCCGGTTCGCTGTGAATAAAGAGAACGGGCTTTTTTATCTTTTGGATATGCTGTTGCGGTGAGACTTCACTAGTCCAGTAGCCGTCACGCAGCCGGATGAAGAATCGGCCGATAGGAAGAACGGTCCTGTTTGGAAACGGGATTTTTTCTTGAAGCTGATAGGTCAACAATTCTTCGAAATCGGAGAATGGACAGTCGGCAATGTAAAAATCGGCGCTGTCTTCAATCATTCCTGCGTAAAGCAGCATGCTGACGGCACCCATTGATTCTCCATGTATGCCAAGGATAAGATGATCTCCTTTTTGTTTCTTCAGTTCATCAATAATCGCTTTAAGATCATCTTTCTCATAATGACCATAGGAGCTAGTCTTTCCGCCTGACTCTCCATGACGGCGATGGTCATAAATGACCGCATTGAATCCTAATTTTAGAAAAAGGTTCATATATTTAATGGAATTGGTTTTGTTTTCAGTCACTCCGTGGCAAATAATGACCCATTTATTATGTTGATAGGGTTCTACAAAAATGGCTTTAACCGTATAGCCTGCTGGAGAAAAGATAAGGTGCTCTGTTTGCGGCAACCTTGTAAAAGCAGCAAGATCAAGTCTCTTTGCCGTGATTTCACGGTTTTTAATAAAGTCATCTTCCTTTTTCTTCATGTACATAATTTGATTTGAAAAATAAACACCAATACCGACTGTATAAGCAGCAGTAAGGCCAGCAGCTGCTATCCACCAATTCTTCATGAGGATCCTCCTGAAAAAAGTTATTTTACCTTATCCTACCATCTGAGAATGGAAACTCCAAATCGGGAAAAAGTGGTGAATCGTCTCACTGTTGCCATGATATAATAGAAGGATAGAAGGCAAGGAGGGGCAAAATATGAAGAAAAAGCAACAACGGATGCCACAAAAAAAACAGGAAGATACGTCTCCGAAACTCGGTGATATGATTAATTCAGATATCCTAGCAAAACTTCGTGAAACACAAAAAGAACTATCGCAGGCAGAACAAGTAAAAAAAGAAGCTGAAGAAGAAAAAAAACGGGAAGAGCGTAGATTACGCGAAAAAAACAAATCGTTTGAAGAGCTGCTTGGAGAGAGTAATTTAGACTGGAAAAAATATAAGTAATCCTAAGATTGTAGAGAATTTTCTCTGCAATTTTTTTGTGGGGGGAAGTATATTTATGAGCCCCCCCCTTTTTAAGCAACCTTGGGAGCGGTTATGTGTGGAACCGGCTAGGTTGTGTGCGCTTCGGACTTTTTTGGGGCGAAGGGAAATATCGTGGTGAACGTAAGGGTAAGTCACTGTTAAAATAAGGCTGTCGAGGTTTCTCGACAGCCTGAGTGTGGTTCGAACATGTGTATTAGTCCCTGTGTGAGGTATAGACGTTTTCCTTCGTTAGCTTTTTAAGAGCAGCAAGTTCTTCCTCCGTAAGTGGAAGGCTGCGGACAGCTTGGCAGTTTTCGCGAAGCTGTTCAACGGAGCTGGCTCCAGCAACTACGGTTGCGACCGATGGATGGGCAAGTACATATTGCAGGGCGGTTTCCGTAAGCGGCCGCGGCAGAGTTTCTTGAATAGTAGGAAGCAAGGCAGCCAATTCTTCATAGCTGTAATCAAGATAGCCCTTTTCTTTGACGTTGTTGGATGCTTTCGTCAGCATTTTTTTGCTGAGAAGACCTTTAGCAACTGGGCCTCTGGCAATAAGGCTGATTTGGTTCTCTTCAAGCAGGTGCTGCCATTCCTCTGGACGGCGATCAAGGAGACTATACTGCATCATGACCGCTTGAATTGCAGAGTCAGCCGCATATTTCTTGATCACATTGGGACGAATGGAAGAGATTCCGTAATAGCGAATCAAGCCTTCTTTTTTTAATTCCTCAAAAGCCGAAATACTTTCTTCTATATTATCTTCAATCATTCCGCCATGAAGCTGGTAAAAATCGATATAATCTGTACCGAGACGGCTTAAGCTGTCCTTTACGGCACTTTTGATGTAAGCAGCTGAGGCATCCCATTTCACATTATCATGTGCTTCATTCCAGCGATTTCCAACCTTCGTGGCAATGATCACTTCGTCTCGAACGTGTTTCAAAGCCTGACCTACGATTTTTTCATTGACGCCAAAGTCATAAAGATCGGCCGTGTCAAAATAGTTAATGCCTTCTTCGAGAGCAGCAGAGATAATCGTTTCCGCATGTGCAGCGTCCTTACCAAGAGACATACAGCCGAGTCCAATTTCTGATACTTGGAGACTTGAATTTCCTAACTGACGTTTTTTCACAAACACTCACTCCTTTAGCATGTATATATACGTTCATTGTAAAGGAGTTTAGGAATACACTCAAAGAATTTGCCGTATATAAAGAAGTTAAATCGTGAATTTTACTTATATTCAGAAAAATACAGAACAATCTATCAATAATAGTGCATTGATAGGAATGGAGAAGATAGATAAGATAAAAATAATTAGGGAAAGGAGATTAGAAATGAAAAAATTAATCATGTTAATCGTATTCAGCCTCTTATTTACCTTCTCACCGCTTGTACCAACTGCAGGTGCAGAAACAAATCCTTCAGGGAAAGGAAAAGAGACTATCCCAGTGAATATTATGTCTTATAATATTCACCATGGAGTAGGAACAGATAGTCAGCTTGACTTAGGGCGAATTGCCAATGTGATCAAAGAGAATGGGGCAGAAATCATCGGCTTACAGGAAGTTGATAAACATTATGGTGCTCGAAGTAACTTTGAGGATCAAACAAAAAAAATCGCGAAATTACTGGGCTACAATCACTATGTATATGGAGCGAATTTGAATTTGGAACCGAATAGTGGGGATACCAAGCGAAGAGAATATGGGACAGCTATCATAAGTAAATACCCAATTATTAAATCAAGAAATACGTTTCTCACTAGTGTAGGTGAACAGCGCGGACTGCTGCATGCGACAGTCAATGTTAAAGGCTATCATGTTCAAGTCTACAATACACATTTAGGCTTAGATGAAGCGAGCAGAACCACCCAGATTAAAGAGATTATCACAGAGAGCAATAAGTTTGAAGGACCATCCGTTTTAATGGGAGATTTTAATACAACACCTGAAACAGCTGAAATCCAGAAGCTTTTAACTGGGTCTAAATTTATCGACAGTTTTTCTGGAATAGAAGCACCCTATACGTTTCCAGTCCCAAACCCGATTAAGCAAATTGACTATATTTTCACCAGTGATTTTATAAACATTGCGAATCAACGAGTATTATTCACAGAAGCCTCCGATCACCTGCCAATTATTACAACAATTAAATTGAGTAAAGTTAAAACGGTTTCCTACCAAGGAACCGTTTTTTACTTATTTTGGATGATATAATTAGTAGAACGTCATAGAAAAGGTGATATCCATGTATGCAAAATTTATGAATCTATCCTTTCAAACGCGGTTAATGATTTTTTTTATTATTTCAGCTTTCGTTCCTCTTATTGTATTAGGTGTGTTCACCTACCAAAAGTCTTCTGAACTTTCTAAAGAAAAAGTCAGCCCCTTGCCTGTTGATGGCTCCTTTAGCAGTTGTCCTGCACTAAGTACCACTTCATTTGTATCAACTTTCCGTATTGTGTAATTCGAACAAAGCTTAGGTAAACAGGGCTTTGATTTATCCTCTGAGGATGAAATGAGATGGAATCAAGTTACTGATGAATGAAGAGGTGATATTTATGAGAATACTAGTGAACTTTAGCGAAGGTAAATTAGGGAATCCTGAGAAATGTGAAGATTTATCTTTTTGTAATGACGATTTTGCCATGGTAGTGGACGGTGCAACAAATGTAACAAGAAAATTGATTCAAGGAAAAGCACCGGGCCGATTTGCCGCCGAAATCATTAAAGAAACAGTTAGTACCCTGCCACCACAAACGAATCTTGAGCGGATGCTGGAGGCAATTAATAAAAATATGCAGCAAGCTTATAATGAATATGACCTGATTCAAGAAATTGAAAAAGAGAGATGGATGGCTCCGTCCGCAAGCTTAATTGTTTATAGCAGTTTTTATCATGAAGTCTGGCAAATCGGTGATTGCCAATTATTGATGAATGGCAATCTATTTAAAAATGAAAAGGAAATTGACAGCATTAGTGCAAATGCTAGATCCATGTACTTGGAAGCAGAAATAAAGAAGGGGAAAACGATAGAAGAGCTGCTAATCCGTGATACAGGATGGGAATATATTCAGCCGCTTATTCAACAACAATATTATTTGCAAAATGATTCAGCTAATCAGTATGGATTTGCAGTCGTAAATGGGTATTCCATTGATCCATCGGCTGTAAAAGTGATAAACGTACCCGCTGAAACAGAAGAACTCATTTTAGCTTCAGATGGATACCCCCTGCTAACATCTACGCTTGAGGAAACGGAAGAGTGTTTACGAAAAATACTACAAGAAGATCCCTTGTGTTTTAGGCAGTATAAATCGTCGAAGGGACTGATCAAAGGGAATCGGTCCTTTGATGATCGACTTTATTTGAAAATACAGATAAGGTGAAAAAAGACAGCCGTTGATTCGCTGTCTTTTTCTTTGAGTTATTTTTCCTTGTTTGAATGAATTGCGGATATCCAGTCATGGACATAGTAATAATGTTTCTGATATTCCTTCAGCTTTTGCTGTACTTCCCAACACTTTCCCGACAGGACAATGCTTTTTTCTAAGACATACACCTTCATAAACAGGTACCTCCTAGTCCTAATGTGATAAAATGTATGGAAAAATATCTATTTTTAGAACAAGGAGTGGCTAAAATGAAGAAGTTTGAAGAAAAAACATTGTCGAGTGAAACGCTTTTTAAGGGGAGGGTGATTAGTCTTCAGGTTGATGAAGTGCAATTGCCAAACGGAAAAACAGGTAAACGGGAAATTATTAAGCACCCCGGAGCAGTTGCAGTCATTGCGATTACTGATGAAGGCAAAATGATTATGGTTGAGCAATATCGAAAGGCGATGGAGAGGAGTCTCGTTGAGATCCCTGCAGGGAAATTGGAACCGGGAGAGGAACCGCTGCGGAGTGCTGAAAGAGAATTAGAGGAAGAAACTGGGTATGAAAGCGCTGAAATGAAGCATTTGATCTCTTTCTATACATCACCAGGTTTTGCTGATGAATTGGTTCATTTGTTTGTAGCAACTGGTTTAACAAAAAAGGAAAATCCGGCGGACTGTGATGAGGATGAATTTGTTGAAGTAATTGAGCTTACGGTTGAAGAAGCTCAGCAGTTTATTGAGGAAGGAAAAATTGCAGATGCGAAAACCGCTTATGCTGTGCAGTATTTACAGTTGAAAAATGCGTTAGAACACTAAAATGATGAAGGACTATTATGTCGATCTTCATATTCATATCGGCAGGACACATCTGGGGAGAGCGGTGAAAATTACAGGAGCCCGTTCACTGACACTCCGGAATGTTTTAAAAATGGCTAGTGAACGTAAGGGTCTCGATATGGTAGGGGTTATTGACTGCCATTCTCCGGAAGTAATTGAAGAACTAGAGCTGCTCATTGATAAAGAAGAGATGGTAGAGCTTGAAGAGGGCGGGTTAAAATTTGGACAGACGGTATTGATTCTTGGTTCAGAGATAGAGATCTATGACCAGTACTGCCAAGGTCCAATTCATGTTCTTGTATATATGCCTACATTAGACGCAATGAAGGAATTATCCGCTTGGATGAGGAACTATATGAAAAATATCCATTTGAGTTCACAGCGGATTTATTGTGAGGGCATCATGCTGCAGGAAAAAACAAAAGAGCTAGGCGGACTGTTCATTCCAGCACATGTATTTACCCCATTTAAAAGTTTATATGGGAAAGGTGTCGAATTCAGCCTGACTGAAGTATTTAATCCGAACCTAATTGATGGGATTGAATTAGGATTAAGTTCTGATACGACTATGGCCCGGGAAATTAATGAGCTGGATCCCTACGTTTTTCTAACGAATTCTGATGCACATTCACTTGCGAAAATTGCCAGAGAATATCAAAAGATGGAGTTGAAGCAACCGAGCTTTTTTGAATTAGAAAAGGCCTTAAAGGAAATAGAGGGAAGGAAAATTGCTGTCAATTACGGGCTGAATCCTGAACTGGGAAAATACCATCAAACGGTTTGCCGTAAATGCTTGCAGCCGGGAGCTGTGGGTTCACTTTGTTCAGCCTGTGGAAGTAAAAGCATTATTAATGGTGTGGCAAATCGGATAAAAGAAATCGCGGGCTTATCAGTGGAAAAATCACATCGAAATCGCCCAGCTTATGTCCATCAAGTACCCCTTGATTTTATTCCAGGACTCGGTCCAAAAACGTTCGAACGTCTGCTTGGGGTATTCGGTACGGAAATGAATATTCTTCATGAAGTTACGGTAAATCAGTTACAGCAAGTCGTTTCAGAAAAAACAGCCGTTTTTATCGATCTCGCCAGAAAGGGACTTTTGACCTTTACAGCCGGGGGCGGAGGTAAATATGGGAAAATCAAATCAACATAAATATGAAGTGCGAATGCTTGGCTGTCGACTAATACTCGACAGCCTTTTTACAATGTTTAATTGCCTGCGGTTGTTTTCGCAAATATACATGTATCACGAACGGATCCATCCACACTTAGACTGTCAGAGCGGAGGATACCTTCAAGGGTATAACCTAGTTTCTCAGGGATCCGGCGACTTTCTGTGTTTTTTGAATCGCAGCGGATTTCGATTCGTTTGGCGCCTAACTGTTCAAAAGCAAAATCGGTCAGTGCCTTTGTAGATTCTGTGATATAGCCCTGCTTGCTGTATTGAGTGTCAATCCAATAGCCTATTTCAAATTTAGGGATGTCCCAATTGATACGGTGAAGACCTGTTGATCCGATAAATACATCATCTTCTTTGCGAAAGATAAGGAAGCGCAAATCTTTGCGCAGGATAAAATCCGCTTGTGACTGAATAAGATTCTCCGCAGTTTCTTCAACGGTCGCTACGGTTTTGGCAAATGCCAGCCATTGCATTAATTCTTGCTGTGATGCTTGGATTGCCGCATTGACCGCTTGGCTGTCCTCCCGTCGGCATGGACGAAGATAGATTCGTTCCGCTTCAATTACTTCTGGAAATTCTTTCAAAATGGCATTCATCTATATACCTCTCTTTTAACTAAATAGTATGAATATTATAACATAGAGAAAGGTAGGGATGAACAGAAATCGCTTCCTAGAAAAGTTCACTGTCATAAAGAAAAGGATTCTACATACTATTTAGTAAGCAATCAATGGGAGGAAGATAAATGAAGAAAAAAACTGCAGCCAAATTCGCCGTAAAACACGTAACCGATCATTCCTCACTTTATCTGTTCATTACCGTCCTCTTTTTAATGGGGGTAATCTTTGGAGCAATTCTAGTGAATAGTCTTAGTTTTACTCAAAAAGAAGATTTGTTTTATTATTTATCTCAATTTTTCGGACAAGTTTCGGAGAACAATATGGCCAGCAGCCAAGATATGTTCGTACAAAGTGCGGCTCATAATATAAAGTATATAGCCGTAATCTGGATTCTAGGTATTTCAGTCATTGGGCTGCCGGTTATCCTGATCCTTTTATTCTTAAAGGGAGTGGTGGTCGGATTTACGGTCGGATTTCTAGTGAATCAAATGGGCTGGAGCGGATTTTTGTTGTCATTCGTTTCGATTCTGCCTCAAAACATCTTGATTGTTCCTGTCTTTATTGTTATTGCTGCAATGGCTGTTTCCTTATCAATAAAAATGATTCGCCGAATTTTTTTGAAGCAGTCTAGGGAACCACTAAAACCGTTTGTTTACCGCTACCTGTATTCTTTTATTACCGCTGTTTTATTTTTGGTTGCTGCTGGAGCGGTAGAAGCTTATCTGTCACCTCCGCTTATGAAAAGTGTTGTTAGTTTCCTAAGTAAATAAGAGAAGTCGGTGTTGTAAAAAAAAATCGATGAACTCTAATTGTATTTTGACACTTTTCCCTCTTTTGATATAATGGTAAGGATAGCGGCGCGGGAGGGAAATACAATGGAAAATAGAATTGAGAGAATTAAAAAGCAGTTGCACTCGTCCAGTTATAAACTAACACCCCAGCGAGAAGCGACCGTCCGCGTCTTACTTGAACACGAAGAGGATCATTTAAGCGCTGAAGACGTTTACCTCTTGGTCAAAGAAAAGTCGCCGGAGATTGGTTTAGCAACTGTATACCGGACTTTAGAACTGTTAACTGAATTGAAAATTGTTGATAAAATTAACTTTGGTGATGGAGTATCCCGTTATGATTTAAGACAAGAAGGAGCGGCTCATTTTCACCACCATCTTGTTTGTGTTGAGTGTGGCGCAGTCGATGAAATTCAAGACGATTTACTTGAAGATGTTGAAGCAATTGTTGAACGTGATTGGAACTTCAAGATAAAAGATCATAGATTAACCTTTCATGGCATTTGCCATAGATGTCACGATAAACCAGATATCGAATCAGAATCGGATACTGAATAATACACTTGACCTTTTCCCCGTGGAGAAGGTTTTTGTTTTTTATTAAGCTAATAAGAGAGAGGTTTCATTTTTCTTCATGTATAAACTTGGACCAATCGGGCATAGATTGTAGAAAAGAGTTTATAAGGGGATGTAGGGATGAAAACCTCGGTTAATTTATTTTTTCAAATTATGAAGGTTTTGTTACTTTTTGTGTGCTTTACTGTTCTTTTTTATTTAGGAATGGTATGGTTAAATCAGGAATATGAAGGGTACCAGCGTTATAGCGAACCTAAAGGTGCAGCGATAAAAGTGATGAAGGCTGGGGACTCTGAAGAAGAAACCTGGCTGAGCAGATTGATGCTGCTTTATTTAGACGGGGAGTAATGTATATGATAGATCATATAAGAGATTTTATCCACTTTTTAACAGTTGAGAAGGGCTTGGCAAAAAACACGCTCATCTCATATGAGCGGGATTTAAAATCATATTTAGCTTATATGAAGAATGTTGAACAGCTGAATACCTGGAATGAAGTCCGTCGGGTTTCAATTATTCAATTCTTAGCAAGATTAAAGGATCAGGGGAAATCACCAAAGACACTGGCTCGTCACATTGCTTCATTGCGGTCTTTTCATCAGTTTCTTATACGTGAAAAGATTACTGAGCAAGATCCTACCATACATATAGAATCACCTAAACAGGAAAGAAGTCTTCCAAAAGTTCTTAGTTTGGAAGAAGTGGAAGCCTTGCTCGAAGCTCCGAAACTTACGAATGAATTTGGATTTAGGGATAAAGCGATGCTTGAACTCCTTTATGCCACAGGCATGCGTGTGAGTGAATTAATCAATTTAGATATGAGTGATATTCATGCGACAATGGGATTTGTCCGTTGTATAGGTAAGGGAAATAAAGAACGGATTATTCCGATTGGTCATACAGCACTTGAAGCGATTGAGGAATATTTACTAAATGGACGACTTAAGTTACAAAGTGAGCATAAAACAGATTCCCTTTTCTTAAATCATCATGGAAATCGGTTAACGAGACAAGGATTCTGGAAAATTCTTAAGAAACTTTCTAAGGATGCTCGGATAGAGAAAGAGTTGACTCCGCATACCTTGCGTCATTCTTTTGCTACTCATTTGTTAACCAATGGTGCCGATCTACGCGCCGTACAGGAAATGTTAGGTCATGCTGATATCTCAACAACTCAAATTTATACCCATGTTACCAATGTCCGATTAAAGGATGTGTACAAGAAGTTTCATCCTCGTGCCTGATAGGATGATAGTTTAGAAGGAATAGAAAGAAATAAAATATTTGTTTCTATTTCTTTTAATGGATAGGAGATAATCATTGAAGAACCAATCGAAACCGTTTACAATAAAGATGTCAGACTTCCGACATCAAAAATCGGTTGAAAGTTTTTTAAGGTTAATTCACCTGTGATAAGGGGAATATGAATTCTATAAGTTGTTTTATTAACTAGTATAATTGGGAGGTCAATTAATCAATGAGAGAAGACAAAGCGTTTAAGCGTATATTTGTAATCGTAATGGATTCAGTAGGAATTGGCGAGGCTCCAGATGCAGAAGATTTTGGAGATAAGGGCTCTGATACATTAGGGCATATTGCGGAGAGAATGAATGGGTTGAAGATGCCGAATTTAGGCAAGCTTGGCTTAAGTAATATCCGTCAAATTAAAGGAATAGAAAAAGCGGTTGCTCCGCAAGCTTATTTCACCAAAATGAAGGAAGCCTCTAATGGAAAAGATACGATGACTGGCCATTGGGAAATCATGGGCCTTAATATCAGTACACCGTTTCAAGTATTTCCAGATGGCTTTCCAGAATTATTGATTCATGAGCTTGAAGCAAAAACAGGTCGTCCGGTTATTGGAAATAAACCTGCGAGTGGCACAGAAATTCTTGATGAACTGGGTGCTGAACATCTGAAAACGGGAGCGCTGATTGTCTATACGTCGGCCGATTCTGTATTACAGATTGCTGCGCATGAGGAAGTAGTCCCATTAGATGAACTATATAAAATTTGTGAAATAGCTCGTGAACTTACTATGCAGGATCAATTTAAAGTGGGACGGGTTATTGCTAGACCATTCCTTGGTGAACCAGGTAATTTCAAACGGACATCAAATCGTCACGACTACGCCTTGAAACCATTCAACCGTACGGTCATGGATGAATTAAAAGACAGTGGGTTTGATGTATTAGCGATTGGAAAAATTTCGGATATTTTTGACGGCGAAGGTGTAACTGAATCGCTGAGAACCGTTTCTAATATGGATGGTATGGACAAATTATTACAGACCATTGATCAGGACTTCACTGGCTTAAGTTTCTTGAATTTAGTTGATTTCGATGCGTTATTTGGACATCGCCGCGATCCAGAAGGTTATGGTAAAGCACTAGAGGAATTCGATGAGAGAATGGCCGAAGTGATTGAAAAAGTAACCGAAGATGACTTAGTCATCATCACTGCCGATCACGGGAACGATCCAGTCCACGCAGGAACAGATCATACAAGAGAGTACGTTCCATTACTTATGTACTCAAAACGTTTTGAACAAGGACAAGAATTGCCGATCAGAGATACCTTTGCAGATATCGGTGCGACGGTTGCGGCTAACTTCAATGTGAAGATGCCTGTATACGGTAAGAATATTTTAACTGATCTTAAATAAGGAGTGGTTTCCATGTATGAAAATCTTGAAAAAGCTGCATCCTTTATACGGAGCAAAATCAAGGGAACACCAGAAATTGGCTTGATTTTAGGGTCGGGACTCGGTGTATTAGCAGACGATATAGAAAATCCAGTTGTCCTAGCTTATGAAGAGATTCCTGAGTTTCCGGTATCAACTGTTTCAGGACATGCCGGTAAACTAATTATTGGTGAGCTAAGCGGGAAAAAAGTTGTAGCGATGCAGGGCCGTTTTCATTTCTATGAAGGCTACAATATGGATATGGTTACCTTCCCAGTTCGGGTTATGAAGCTGCTCGGCGTGGAAAAGTTAGTCGTTACGAATGCTGCCGGCGGTGTAAATGAAGCATTTAAACCGGGAGATTTAATGATTATTACGGATCATATTAACAATATGGGAACGAATCCGCTAATCGGCGCCAACGATGAACGATTTGGACCACGATTCCCGGATATGTCAGAGGCTTACAGTAAATCGCTGCGTAAGAAAGCGAAAGAAGTAGCTGCTGATCTTGAACTAAATATAAAAGAAGGCGTGTATGTCGGTAACACGGGGCCAACCTATGAAACCCCTGCCGAAATTCGCTTTGCGCGTGTAATCGGCGGAGATGCAGTTGGTATGTCCACTGTACCTGAAGTAATTGTAGCTGGACATTGTGGTATGGAGGTATTAGGGATTTCCTGTATCACAAATATGGCTGCAGGAATCCTAGATCAACCGTTGTCACACGAAGAAGTGATTGAAACGACTGAACTAGTAAAAGCAAGTTTCAAAAGCTTTATTAAACAAATTGTAGAAAAGATTTAAGTCCTTTCAAAATCAGACATACAAATTTAAAGAAAAAGTGGTGGCTTACTAATGAGAATGGTAGACTTAATAGCAAAAAAACGTGATGGATATGTATTAACTAAAGAAGAAATTCAATTTATTATTGATGGTTTCACTGAAGGAACAATTCCAGATTATCAAATGAGTGCTCTTTCAATGGCTATTTATTTTAAAGGAATGAATGAACAAGAACGTGCAGACTTAACAATGGCGATGGTTAATTCTGGAGATACCATTGATTTAACAGCAATTGAAGGTATTAAGGTAGATAAACATAGTACAGGCGGAGTTGGTGATACAACAACGTTAGTACTTGGACCGTTGGTAGCAGCAGTTGGTGTACCGGTAGCTAAAATGTCTGGCCGTGGACTTGGGCATACGGGTGGTACAATTGATAAGCTTGAATCAGTTGAAGGTTTCCACGTTGAAATTGAAAATGATGAATTCATTCGTCTAGTAAACAAAAATAAACTAGCTGTAATTGGTCAAAGTGGCAACTTAACTCCAGCTGATAAGAAACTTTATGCATTACGCGATGTTACTGCAACAGTTGATAGTATCGCTTTGATTTCAAGCTCAATCATGAGTAAGAAAATTGCCGCTGGTGCGGATGCAATTGTTCTTGATGTTAAAACAGGAGCAGGAGCATTTATGAAAACGATTGATGATTCAGTAGCACTAGCAAAAGCGATGGTGAGCATTGGTAACAATGTCGGTCGTCAAACAATGGCAATTATCTCTGATATGAGCCAACCGCTTGGATTTGCTATCGGAAACGCGCTAGAAGTGAAAGAAGCGATTGATACTCTAAAAGGCGAAGGTCCAGAAGATTTAACTGAACTATCACTAACGCTTGGAAGCAACATGGTTTATCTGGCTAAAAAAGCGGATTCATTAGAAGAAGCACGTGCGATGCTTGAAAAAGCTATTGCAGATGGAAGTGCACTTGAATCATTCAAAGTCTTCCTTGCAGCACAAGGCGGCGATGCATCTGTAGTAGATCGTCCGGAAGAACTTCCTCAAGCAAAATATACATTTGAGCTGGAAGCGAAGGAAGATGGATATGTTTCTGAAATCGTTGCTGACGAAGTAGGTACAGCTGCAATGATTCTTGGTGCAGGACGCGCTACGAAAGATTCCGTTATTGACTTGGCAGCAGGTTTGATGTTACGTAAAAAAATTGGTGATCAAGTTAAAAAAGGTGATTCACTTGTAACGATTTACAGTAACTTTGAAGATGTGTCGGCAGTAAAAGAGAAATTATATGAAAACATTATCCTTTCAAGTGAGAAAGTTGAAAAACCTGTATTGATTCATCAATCAATTACTGAATAAGATTATGTATAGCCAATTTCCTAAGATAGGATGTTTCATTCTATCTTTGGGAAATTGGCTTTTTTTATTTGCTTAAAACGCCGTTGCTGTTTCATCTCTAAACTTAGGAACTCAGGCTTTAAAAGGGAAAGGCAATATTCCAATTTTATTGTATAAAAATGGGTTTAT
>NZ_JAZVJO010000153.1:0-2809 GCF_059453735.1 Peribacillus sp.
TCATTCCAAGCAATCTAGTAAATGGCGCGATCATTCTAGAAAAGTAATCCAACCATTTCAGGTCTTTCATTATTTGAATAACGACCATCAGCGGAATTACAATTAAAGCCAGCTGAAAGACACCCGAAGCTGCCCGTTCTAGACCATTCAGTAAAATCGGTCCGATACCCGAAATTTCAACTTGTTGGCTGATAAAGCCGTATTTCGCCGTTTCCGCTCCGCCGTGCCAGACTAAATTAATCACGACAGCCGCTACTAACGCCAAACCAATCCTTACTGTAAGGATGACCCATAATTTGACACCGACCTTCATCGCAACTCCCGATTCAATCAATAAATTATGTGAAAAGGACAGCATGGTCGCTAAAATGAATACTTCTTTCACAGTTAAATCAAGTGTTAAGATTGCGCCTATACCTGCATATAAATTAAGAAAATTACCAAGAACGAGAGGAATCGCAGCATCCCCAGGCAAACCAAGCAGATTCATGATGGGAGCAATTGCCGCTATAATCCACTTTAAAACAGGTGTATATTGAAGAACAGATACGATTAATGTAACTGGAAAAATAACTTTACTAAGCGTCCAAGTTGTTTTTAATCCCACGATTAGCCCGCTTTTTACTGAAGCTCCAATCAACGCTTTCCCCCCTAGCCTTTTACGACTCCAGATACTTCTTAGCAGATTGTCCTGTCTTTCTTCTATAAATCCCAATCACAATCGCCGTTGCAATTGAAGCAATCGAGATAACTTGTGCAATCCGCAGACTCTCCGTCAGCATTAAGCTGTCCGTTCTCATCCCTTCAATAAAGTAACGCCCTATGGAGTACCAGATAAGGTAAGATAAGAAAATTTCACCCGTACGCAGACTTGTTCTTCTAATCAAAAGTAATAAAACGACTCCAGCCAAATTCCATAGTGATTCATATAAAAAAGTTGGATGATGATACACACCATTTATGTACATTTGATTGACGATGAAATCAGGTAAATGCAAGGTCGACTCTAAAAAAGACCGGCTCACTTCTTCTCCGTAAGCCTCTTGATTCATAAAGTTTCCCCATCGTCCAATGGCTTGACCGATCAATAAACCAGGTGCTGCAATATCAACAAGCTTCCAGAATGATATTTTTTTTACTTTAGAAAAAATATACCCTGTTAAAACAGAGCCGATGATAGCCCCATGGATGGCTATACCGCCTTCCCAAATCTTAATGATTTGTCCCGGGTTTTGTGAATAATAATCCCACTGAAAAAGCACATAATAAATTCTTGCACAAATAATAGCTGCCGGAACAGCAAATAAAATAACATCTATAAACGTTTCCTTATCCAACCCTCTTCGTTCTGCTTCACGCACTGCTATGTATAGACCCAACAAGACGCCCAACCCAATAATCAGCCCATACCAATGAACAGTTATTGGTCCTAAGTCGACCGCAATGGGATTAAGCGGCTGTATTTCTTGTTCCATTTTACCCCTCTTTTCTTTCGTTCATGACTCAAATATCATCGTGACCGCCTGATATGGTACTGTTCAAGCGATTTGAAAATTGTTCAGCCGCATTGACACCCATTTTTTTCAATCGGAAATTCATCGAAGCTACTTCAATAATAACCGCAAGATTTCGACCAGGGCGTACAGGCACAGTCAATCTCGTGACGTTGGTATCAATAATTTTGATGACTTCTTCATCTAGACCTACCCGGTCATATTGTTTGTTCTTTTCCCATAACTCCAAGTTAATGACCAAGGATATTTTCTTATTACTGCGGACCGCACCTGCACCAAACAGCGTCATCACATTAATAATCCCCAGACCGCGAATCTCAAGCAAGTGCTCAATCAGTTCAGGCGCATTCCCGACTAAGGTATCTTGATCCTCTTGTCTTATTTCCACACAATCATCGGCGACCAAACGATGGCCTCTTTTTACTAGTTCAAGAGCAGTTTCACTTTTACCGACACCACTTTTTCCTGTAATCATTACACCTACACCATAGATATCGACTAATACTCCGTGCACAGCAGTCGTTGGAGCAAGCTTGCTTTCTAAAAAGTTTGTTAAGTGGCTGAACAGCCTCGTCGTTTTCAATTTAGAACGCATGACGGGAACCGATTCTCTCTCGGAAGCCTCAATTAATTCTTCTGGGATTTCATGGTCCCTTGTAATGATGATACATGGAGTCAAATCACGACATAAATTATTCATTCTATTCACTCGTTCAGCGGGACTAAGCGTTTCAAAAAAAGACATCTCTGTTGTTCCAAGCAATTGCACTCGGTCTGAAGGATAGTATTCAAAATAACCCGCAAGCTCAATACCTGGTCTTGATAAATCACTAGTTACAATCGGACGGTTAATCCCTTCCTCACCACTAATCAGTTCCAAATCGAATGTATCTAGCAAATCTTTTGTACGAACGCGCGCCATCTATTTTGCTCCTCTCTCATGGAGTTAATGTATTCTTCTGTAAATATAGATTTCATTTTAGCAAATACCTTTCAATAACTAAAGAAAACTCTAAAGTTAATTCTGACTTGCGTCCTTTTGCCTGACACTATATTACCACATTTAAAGAAGTGACTTACTACTTAGCTATACCACTTTTTTCCAAAGCATGCTCCTTTTTTCCGTTTGAACGGTATATATCCTTCGAAGGTTTGTCCTTCAAAAACAGAAAAGGAGATGGCTCATGAAAATTATGATTGATGCTGGACACGGCTACCAGACTCTTGGAAAACAGACGCCCGATGGAATGAAGGAATATGTCTTCAATCGTTCTGTTGCCGCTCACTTAAAGAAC
>NZ_JAZVJO010000154.1:0-2011 GCF_059453735.1 Peribacillus sp.
CCAAACACAAGTAAGACACCTTCCTTCACTTTTCCAGCGAGTCTTCCGGTCACCTGTGAAGCTAGAATAATGCCCACTCCATTTATAGCAAAGATAAGACTAAACATTTGAGCTGATACGCCATAAATATTCTGTAATACAAAAGGTGAACCTGATATGTAGGCAAACATTGCGGCTGAAACAAACCCCTGAGAAAAAGCAAAGCCTATAAAAATCCGGTCCTTACCAAGACGAGAAAATGTACGGAAGGTATTCGCTATACTTCCCTCATTGCGCAGTTCCTTTGGCAATGATTCAGCTAACCCCCAAAAGGCTGCTGCCATCATCATCATACTAAGGATACACAATACAATAAATACACCACGCCATGAAGTGAACTGCAGGAGCTGCCCGCCAAAAACAGGAGCTAAAATTGGGGCTGCTCCGTTTACAAGCATGAGCATCGAAAAGAACTTGGTTAATTTAGTTCCAGAAAACAGATCGCGGACAATTGCCTTCGAAATTACGATCCCTCCAGCACCTGATACGCCCTGTATAAATCGCATCAATATTAACATCTCAACGGACGGAACGAAGGCACATGCAAGTGAGGAAGCACTGTAAACAGCCAGTGATAAGATTAGCGGCATTCTCCTGCCTCTTGAATCACTCAATGGTCCTAAATAAATCTGTCCTACAGCCAAGCCAAGCATACAGGCTGATAAACTGAGTTGTGCTAACGAGGTACTGCTATTCAAGTCATCGGCAAGGGACGGTAACCCAGGCAAATACATATCCAAAGATAATGGACCGATTGCCGCAAACGAACCCAGCACCAGGGCGAGCCAGATCATTCTTCTTTTTGAACTGCTTGAATTCATCTGAAATCGTTCCATAACAGCTTTTCCGCCCTTCACCATTGTTTATTCTTACGATACATCCTGTTCCTTACAATCACAAGATAAAATAAAAAACTGATTCGAATGGCTGTCTTCCTGCAGCCCATTGAATCAGCAATTAGTGAATTACCTAAAAGTCATAATAACAGGGATCTATTTCTTTCCTCCATTCCCTCCAGCCATAGCAAAAATTTCTCCAGCTTTAAGGGTTAAATCTACCCCCTTTAACACAGGATTTCCGCCAAAATGCTTATACATATGTTCAATTTCCAGTAAAGGAACTCCGTTTTTCTCCATTCCATTCCACCTGCCGTTTTATTCTTTTGTAGTAATACAAGTACACATTAATTAATATGTTCTCAGTAGTAGGAATAGTTCCATTTCAAGTAAAGAAGTGTACTTTTATTCAGTGCTTTTGCACTAGCAGAGAATGGAGGGAATCCATGGACTACATTCTTGCGTTTGATGCAGGAACTGGCAGCATCCGGGCTGTCTTATTTGATTTATCTGGCAGGCAGGTTGGCGTTTCGCAGACGGAATGGACACATATAGAAGATGAAAAATACCCTGATTCAATGGATTTTGATTACCAGAAAAATTGGGTGATGATCAACGACTGCATTCGTTCTCTTCTAAAGAAGACGAATATTATTCCATCCGACATTAAAGCCATCAGTGCCACCAGTATGCGGGAAGGATTCGTTTTATATGATGCAGACGGGAGAGAAATATGGGCTTGCGCAAATATCGATGCTCGAGCAGCAAAAGAAGCTGGATTTTTAAAAGCACAAGATGGAAACTTAGAGCAGATGACGTACCAATTGTCTGGGCAGACATTTGCGCTTAGCGCTATTCCACGCTTACTTTGGTTAAAAAACCATGAACCCAAAGTCTATGAAAAAGCAACAACCTTAACCATGATCAACGACTGGATTCTTTATAAATTATCAGGGGAGTTACATATAGACCCCTCTAACGGTTGTACTAGCGGAATATTTGATATACACAATCGCACCGGCTCACGAGCAGCCGCTTTACTATGTGGAATTAAAAGCACGCTCCTTCCTGATGTTAAAGAAGCTGGCACAGTGATCGGGTATATTACAAAACAAATCGCTGCTAGTACTGGCTTA
>NZ_JAZVJO010000155.1:0-2862 GCF_059453735.1 Peribacillus sp.
ACTCACACTCTAACAGAGCTATTATGGTCAAAAAAAGACTGTCAGACGACAGTCTTTTTTTGTAGACAAAAGAGGTAGGGAAAGATTTCATGGTTGTTTTCCTGCTTATCGAGGCATTTTAAAAACTAAAAAAAGTGTAGACAAACTTGATTACCACCTGAGTTTGTCTACAGTCTGAGACTGTCAGACGACAGTCTTTTTACTTATTTCTTTACATCTAATACTATTTTTCCAGTACTCAATCTGCTCTCAATGAGTTTATGGGCAGCTTCCGCTTCTTCTAAAGGAAATTGGTAGCTTATTTTAATGTTGAGCTCCCCATCTTTTAGATAATTTAGTACTTGTTTAGCTGTATGTCTTAATGATTCGGGTCTATTTATCCGAGTAGTACCTAAACTAAATCCCAGAATTGACCGGCAGCTTGAATGCAGATCACTCGTTTGTATGATACCCGGCTGTCCGCTGGAGTTTCCAAATTGTATTAAACGCCCATAAGGTGCTAAACATGCCAAACTTCTTTGCGTAATTGGACCAGCTACCGAATCTAAAACAATCTGCACCCCTTTTCCTTCCGTAATTAAATTCACCTTTTCCGCAAAGTCTTCATTTTCATAGCAAAAAACGTGATCTGCTCCAGCATGTTGTGCAACCGCTGCTTTACTTTCACTCCCAACCGTTCCAATAATTGTTCCTGCCCCTAGAATCTTTGCTAATTGAATAGCTGTTGTTCCTACACCGCCTGAGGCTGAGTGGATAAGAATGGTTTCACCTGGTTCAATTCGTGCAATATCAACAAGCAGCTTATAAGATAGAAATGCAACGGTGGGGCACGCTGCTGCCATTTCAAAATCAACTTCATCTGGCAGTTTAAACGTCAGCATGGCTTCTGCTGCAACATATTCTGAATAAGATCCGCCGGACGGAAAAGCCATCACTCTTTGTCCTATTTTTAAGTTGTCTACCTCCGAGCCTACCTCTACAATTACACCTGCCGCGTCTAGCCCTGGTACGAAAGGAAACACATTACTCCCCTTTTTCTCATATCTGGATTTAACATCAGCATAATTGACACTGGTTTTCTCTACCCTGATTAATACTTGCGATGGAGCAATAACGGGAATGTCCATATCAACATATCTTAAAACATCTGGGCTGCCAAAATCAGTAACAATAATTGCTTTCAAATCCATCTCCTCTTTTCCTTTTTATGACATTATATCATTTGAGTGGACTAAGAACTTGTTTCATAAAAATAAAAAAACGCTTATCACGTGAAGATGATAAACGTTTTTCTTTAATTAGCTGAATCCTTTTTCTTCTTATAAAACTTTTTAAAGCAGACATAGATTACAATACTTGCCCCAACCAGTGCCCACAGTAGGTTTTTATTCAAATCTAATGAAATTAACCCCGCCGGAACAAGAGCTAATGCAAAAAAATAAATAAGGTTCCCTAAACTGGTTGCTAATAAATATTTATAAAAGGAAATAGAGCTAAGACCAGCAAGAATATTCACTAAACTAGTTGGGACGAATGGAAAAATTCGCGCCTGGAATACATACATAAATCCATTCTTTTCTACTTTTTGGATCAACTCTGGTTTAACCTTCTTGGTCAGCATATCCTGAAAAAGATACCGGATGCAGAAAAAAATGATTACCGCTGCCACAATACTTGTAAATACACTCCATATAAACCCAATTACCAATCCGAAGAGTGAAATATTTATGGTTATAATGAGAATTAAGGGAATAAGTGTAAAGCTGTTTTGAATAACCATAATGATCAGCATAAACAAATATAAATAGATCATATTATCGGTTAACAGCAGCTTTATTTGTTTCGTATCCCCATTGGTCAACGCTTTAAACAAATCCTGATTCATAAAATAAAATAAACACCCTAATAGGATAGGGATAAGCGCATACAATATTTTAAAGTACTTTCTATTTCCACCCATGTTCTTCCCCCAGTAATCAAACTCTTTCCCACGTACTGAGATGAATTCATTATTTCTCTCCATAGTATAGATAAATTTTTGATTTTTCAATAAACAACACTTGATTAAACCCACTTTAAAAGGTATGAAGTTAAATCCTTTACATACACAGTTTTTTCAAAAAACTATATCCTAACTAAAGAGCCATCGTAATTATTGATAAAACTTGGTCAAAAATAAAGACCCTTTAAGCTGCACTAACTTAAAGGGTCTCTCTTATTCTATTAAATTCGTTTAGCTCCGATATATTTCGGCTTCCAGTAAGAGTTGCTTATTGAAGCGATTGAAACACCTTTAGAAGTAGCAGATTGGATCATCTGACCGGCGCCGATATAAATGGATACATGAGTTGGTTTCGATGCTCTATTAGGTGCAAAAAACATCAAGTCTCCAGCTTTTAATGTATTAACCGAGCTTCCTTTTTTATACATAGCGGCAGCAGTACGAGGTAGTGTCTTCCCTGCTTTTGCGTATGAATACTTAACAAGACCGGAACAATCAAAGCCTCTTGGTGTAATTCCTCCCCAACGATACCTTGTCCCTAAATACTGTTTAGCTACTGAAATCGCTTTAACTTTATAACTTGAAATGCTGGCAGGACTAATCTTTTCTGAAGTTAAATACCTGCTGTTAACATATCCCTCTATACCATTGGCACTAATCTTTGCCCACCCTTTAGTTTCGGAATAAACATTGACTTCTGTACCAGCCTTTAAATTAGTAATGATAGTTGCTGTTGCTTTGGGACTCTTTCGAATATTTAGTGAATCATCTATAGGTACATCGACATAGTTAATAGTAATTGCTGCATCTGCAAACGTTGGTATCATAGTTGCTAATAAAATCCCCAAGAACAAAGTTGA
>NZ_JAZVJO010000156.1:0-14626 GCF_059453735.1 Peribacillus sp.
TTTAAGCGCGATAGAGAGGGTCGTCAGGGGTTCCGTAAATTTATTCAAGTTTTAACCAAGAACGAAGATAAGAAAGGATAACAGATGGCGACAATTAAGGATATAGCAGAGAAGGCCGGGGTATCCATTGCAACGGTTTCCAGGGTGCTGAACTATGATGAAACATTATCGGTTGGAGACGAAACGAAAAAAAAAATATTCGAAACTGCCGAGGAATTAGACTATAAAAAGCGTCCATCTCGAAAGGCAATCACACCAAGAATTGCTCTCATTCATTGGTATTCAGAGGCGGAAGAACTAAATGATTTATACTATATGTCGATCAGACTTGCTGTAGAAAAGTATAGTCAGCAGATGGGTCTTCAAGTTGTAAAATTTTTTCATTATAACCTTGAGGAAATTAAGCAGGCAGATGTACAAGGGATTATTGCCATTGGAAAGTTTAGTCTCGAACAAGTGACGGAACTTACCCAACTAACTGACAAGATTACCTTTGTGGACTCAAGCCCGGATGATGAGAGATTCGATTCAATTGTCATAGATTTCGAGAAGGCAACCCAAAAGGCTTTGGATCATTTTCTAACAAGAGGACATAAAAAAATAGGCTATATCGGCGGACGAGAAACATATAGAGATCATAAAACCAGTATCGAAGATCCAAGAGAAAAGACATTCAAGGCATACATGGCAGCAAAAAAGTTACTTGATGAAAGCAGTCTGTATATTGGTAGTTTCACCGTGGATGACGGCTACTCGTTAATGACTCAAGCCATCCATGACTACGGAGAGAAACTGCCGACGGCTTTTTTTACCGGCAACGATTTACTTGCCATGGGAGCGCTCCGTGCACTTCATGAAGCAGGAGTAGCGGTGCCGGATCGGGTGAGTATCATCGGGGTGAATGATATAAGCGTATCAAAATATGTCTACCCACCCCTAAGTACGATTAAGGTCTACACCGAAATAATGGGTGAAACGGCTGTTGATACCTTGCTCGAAAGAATAGCAGGAAGAAAAATCACTAAGAAAATCTTCATTTCAACATCGCTTATTCTAAGAGATAGTAGTAATTAGGCGACTGAGATTAGTAAAGTTTAGTAAAGAAAAAATATTCAGAATATAAAAAGGACTGACCCTTTAATGTGTCAGTCCTTTTTGAATGGGATTCTTAACAAAAGCTAAACGAGTGCTTATACTGTTAGCTATGAAAAATTGACCTCCATAGTAGGTGAGCATAATCAACGGATGGGAATAGGTAACATCTGAGACAAACATATTCCAAGAAAGAATAGAGTCGGATGCCACAAATAGCAGGCCGCCGACGACTGCAGACCTATTTCCAGTCATAATAGCAGTCCAGCCCATAATCGAAATCACTAGAATATAACAGATAACCGGAATCACCAAATTCGATTGGTCGTTCTGATTAAGTGCCTGCACAACCTGGGTGCCGATTATAAGGGAGTAAACGGCTATAGGAAGAATGGTTAGGGCTCGCAGCCAAGAAAACGTAAAACGTTGAAGGAAGGCCGCAATATAGAATAGATGTCCGATTAAAAAGGCGGATAATCCAACGATGAACCAAATGAGTAAACCATCGCCAAGCATACAAAAAAACAATCCAACTAAAATCAAGATTTGGTACTTAGAAAAATCTTGTTTTAATTTGTATGCATATAGAATCATTAATAACATGGGGATTATCTTAAAGGTGATTTTCACAAACAACGGTTCGTTAGGAATCAAGAATATATAAAGTAAACCCATAATAAGTATGCAAGCAGGCAGCCACTTTTTCAATGATACCCCTCCTCTTAAACCTCTCCTAGTGTATTCGCTATCTATCGCTAGTCTTCCTCTACTTTTTTAAAATAAAAACTCTCATTCTACAAGTAGAATGAGAGTTTGGGACTTATGCTAGTTTTTTTTCGGTTTTTAAAGTTTTTTTCAGCCAGTCTTTTCCTTCAACAAGACGAGTAACCATCATTGCACTAACGGTATTCCCTGTAGAATTAAGTAAAGTGGCCGGTGCATCAATAATGGTGGAGATGACAGCAATGATTGGAAGAGCTTCGATCGGGAATCCGAAAACGGTCAGGATCAACATTTCACCGATCATGCCTCCCCCAGGAATTGCACCCATTACTGCGCCAACCAGGAAGGAAACACCAAGAATACTTAAAATGCTAGTCATGCTAGTCATTTCCTTACCGAATAGGGTGAACAGGAAAACAATCTTTAAAACGCCGCCAAACACGGAACCATCTTTATGAAGATTTGCGCCAAGCGGAATAACCGTTTCAGCAATATCCTTTGGCACACCCATCTTACGAACATATTCTAAGTTTACAGGAATACTTGCTGCGCTTGAGCAGGTAGCCACTGCCGTAATTGAAGGCGGCAGAACGTTTTTCCAGTAAATCTTTACGCCTTCTTTGCCTCCAGCAATGAATGCATAAAGCGTAAAGAAGCCGAAGTAATAAATCAGGGAAAGAACTAGATATAAAGCAAAGGCACGTGCATACCCTTCAAGAATCTGTGGTCCAAGCTGGCCAATAATGGCTGCAAAATAACAACCAAGACCGATTGGAGCATAGTACATAATGATCTTAACCATCTTCATCATCACAGCCGTACCAGCCGATAGGAAGGCTGTGACCGGCTTAGCCTTTTCACCGGCTAAAGCAGCAGAAAGTCCAAATATGATGGAAAAGACAATTAGTTGAAGCATATTACTTTTCGAGAATAACTCTGAGAAATCTGAAACGGTAAACGTTTTAACCAGCTGACCGAGAATCGTAACCTCTTCAACAGCTACCTCTGGATCGCTGTCTTTCATTAACTCTTGAATAGCAGTGGTATCAGTATTCTCTAACGGATTAATGACAATCGTTCCTAAGAAACCGATAACCGCCGATAGTAGGGCGGTCCCCAGAAAAACAAGTAAAATGCTGCCTAGGATTTTTCCAAGCCTCGCCATTTCATTCATGCTGGCTATTGCGGATGTAATACTGAAAAAGACCAATGGGACAATAATCATGAACATTAGATTAAGAAATAAATCCCCGAGCGGTTGTACAATTGCTGTTTTAGGTCCCCAGATGACCCCAGCTATCCCGCCAATTAGTATGGCGGTTAATAAGATCAGTGAGGATCGATAATTTTTAAATAAATGTTTCAAGCTGCTACAACCCTTTCTGTCTATCTCTATATAACGCTGAAAAAGTAAACCTATGAGATTTTATTATAACGGTTTGAACAGTGATTAGAAATCATTTTTACATAAGATTGCTATGTTAGCAAAGTGATTTTATTTCCAGTTGAACTTCGACCTTGGGTAAGAGCTGTGAATCTGCAGCGAATTTCTACTAAGTTACTTTTAAATAAAAGGAAAAACTAGTGAACACATCGAAGAGATAAAGAGAAAATATGGGTAAAAAAGAGCTGAAAGATGTGGAAAAGGCTAATCATACATAGAATCCTAAAAGGTTTGAATGAAGCATAGAATGATGATGGGACACAATTTGATATAGAAGGTATAATAGATATACTTTAGGAGGGGTTACATTGGCTTTTTTGACAATCGATCAAGGTGTCGAAGTGTTTTACGAAGAAAAAGGGCAGGGAAGACCGATCATTTTTCTTCATGGTGTTTGGATGAGCAGTCGTTTTTTTGATAAACAAGTTCCTTATTTCTCCGAAAATTACCGCTGTATAACGCTTGATTTTAGAGGCCATGGCCGCTCCACTGAAGTTCACTCAGGCCATACGGTAGCAGCCTACGCCCGGGATCTGTATACTTTCATCGAAAGTTTAAACTTGAAGGATGTTGTACTCGTCGGCTGGTCGATGGGGGCATTTGTTGTCTGGGATTATCTTAAGCAATTTGGGGGAGAAAATATTCATTCAACGGTCATTGTTGATGAATTAGCAACTGATTTTAAATATCCTAATTTTGAAATAGGTGCCTTTGATATAGAGAGTTTAACGACCTTTATGAATGAAATCCAAACAAATCGATCTGCATTTCTACAGGGATTTCTTGCTTCAATGTTTAAAGAGGAGCTGCCGGCAGCTGATGCGGAATGGATGCTGAATGAAGTGACCAAAATGCCTGAATCGGTTGCAAGCGCCATTCTATTTGATCAGTCTGTTGTTGATTATCGTGAATTTCTCCCTAACATTACAGCCCCAACACTGCTTTGTTTTGGCAGGGAAGAAAAGGTGATTCCGGTAGCTGCTGGAGAGCATCTGCTTGAAAATATCCCTCATGCTAAATTGGAAATATTCGAAGATAGCTGTCACTGTCCATTTTGGGAAGAAAGTGACCGATTTAATAAAATGGTTGATGGATTTATTCGAGATAAATAATCGCGCGAGTAAAACGGTTATCTTTTGATAGCATTTTTCGTTATAAACTTTGCTAAACACAAGAATGTTCGATACGATGGAAACATTATTTGGATTAGACGACTTGTGTCTGTAAAGAGGAGAATAGAAAAAATGAAACCTGCTATTACCTATGAAATTATTGAGGTTAGCCTACTCGCAGGGAAAATTATGCAACAGGGCGGTGCTGAAACTTACCGGGTTGAAGATACGATGACTCGTATTTCAGCGGCATATGGAATATCAACTTCACATTGTTATGCAACACCGACAGCACTAATTTTCTCAATGGAGGGTGAGAATCCGACAAAATTAGTCCGGATATCTGAGCGATCTACCGACCTCAATAAGGTTACACTGGTCAACGGCATATCTCGACAGATCTCTGCGGGAGAACTATCAGCAAAAGAGGCGCTTATCTCTTTAAAAGAAATTGAACGTGCTGACCATGCTTACCCAATCTGGCTGCAGATCTTTGCGTCCTTCATTTCCAGCGGTTGTTTTTTAATCATGTTTCAAGGACAATGGAATGATTTCTTGCTGGCCTGTTTAGCTGGAGGATTGGGATTCTCTGCTTTAATTTATCTACATAAGCTGCTGGAGATGAAGTTTTTTGCCGAATTTCTTGCGTCTTTTATTATTGGTATAGTAGCCATACTGACTGTACATATAGGGATAGGACAGGAAGTAGATAAGATTATTATTGGTTCAGTGATGCCCCTCGTGCCAGGCCTATTAATTACGAATTCAGTCAGAGATTTAATTGCAGGTCACCTTATGGCTGGGGTGGCAAAGGGAGCAGAAGCATTTTTAACAGCCTTTGCGATTGGGATTGGCATAGCAGCAACATTTATTATTTTTTAGAATGGCGGGAATAGCAAATGATGGAACAGCTTATTACCAGCTTCATAGCATCAGCGGCCTTTGGAATCATTTTTAGTGCACCAAAGGAATCTCTGGTCAAATGCGGCTTTGTAGGAATGGCTGGCTGGTTTTTATATTACCTGCTCTACAGCAATGATGTTAGCAGTATTATGGCGACCCTTGCGGCCACACTTTTGGTTGCAATTATCAGTCAGTTTTTTGCCAGATACTACAAAACACCGGTTATCATTTTCAGTGTGGCAGGCATTATCCCGCTTGTACCCGGCGGATTATCTTATGACGCCATGAGAAACTTTGTTGAAAATGACTATAGCCAGGCCATTCAGCTTGCTGCCCGTGCTTTTATGCTTTCGGGAGCAATTGCCATGGGCCTTCTTTTTTCAGAAGTAATCAAACAATTAATTAATAAATCAAAGCAAGTCAAATAACTAAGCCGCAGATAATCTGCTGTTTAGTTTTTTTTTATAAAAAAGGTAATGTTCTAGCATTGCAGAAATATAAGATGTAAGCGCAATCTTTTTGAGTAGGTGCTTGGTAACTGTCAGAAGACGGGTATATAGCGTTCTTTAGAGATGGTAAAGAAATCACCATGGAAATAAATTTAAAAAATGACAGGAGGATGCTAATGATTAGTAGACTTGAAGATGATGCGTATTATTCGGATGAGGATTTAGAGACAACACATCTCGGGCCAAGCTACCGAATCGACCTTAGAAATGCCGGGTCAGAACATCTGGACCAGTTTATAACGGCGAATGTCGTTTCCGACTGGTCGCAGTTGAGCTGGAAGGAGACAGGAAAGCCCTATGAGGTGAAGTCTGTTGCTAAATCGAAACGAGATTGGGAGACAGCCAATGGTGATATGTCTGTAAAAACGTCATGGGAATTTTTTAATCGTTCTTTTCATGAATGGTTTGTCAAGGATGTACCTGAAGAACTCTCACGCTCGAAAAAAGAATTAAAACAACATCTTGCTCGGTTTCAGTTAGGCGAAGTGAAGAAAGCGCTCGGAGAAACGGTACGTCTGTCACTATGGAATTATGTTCACCGTATTGAGGATGGAATTTGGGACCCACGCGGAAAGAGGGCACTGTTTGAAGGTCTTGATGTGAAGAAACCCCGTATACTTTATCTAGGAGCTGCAGAGGGGTATGAAGCCATGCAACTGTATGCGATGTATCCCGAGGGAGAAATTGTGATGGTGGATTACGATGATTTTTGCCGGAGTGATCGTTTTGGCCACTTTCCAAACAGCTATCCATTTCTTGGTGTGAATGTTGCTTCAGGTCACCCTAAAATCTGGCATAAAGAAGAGATGAATATACATTATTTAATTGAAGATATTCGTAATCTTTCGTTTGGGAAGGAATTCGATATCGTCCTTAGTGTCGGTTTGATTGAACATTTCCCTGACGAGTTTAAGGAAGAGGCAATGGATTGGCATCGAAAGTTTCTAAAGCCGGGTGGATATGTGATTATGACTACGCCGCGTTCACAGCTGAAATCCAAGCTCTATTATAAGGTTATGGCAGATGTTATGAATCATACCTATCGTGAGTTAATGGACATTAGTCAAATGGGTCTATACGTTTATGAAGGCGGCTTCGATATTATGCGTCACGGTTATATTAAAGTCCACAATGGCATTGTTGCTCAACCACGGTAAAAGAAAAAGGCCGAAGCGAAGCAGCTTCGGTCTTTTCATTAATTATGCGGAAGGTCCTTTATAACCTGTATTGGCTTTAACGAGAATTTCATCAAATTTCTTACTGTCTGCCTTTTTACTAGATAATAAAGTGCCGAGAATAGCAGCAAGAAAACCAATCGGAATGGAGAAAATTCCAGGGTTTGCATAAGGGAAGAGAGGCTCACCAGTTAGGATAGCCGCGCCTTCAGGAGACCAGACATTTGGGCTGAAAAAGACGAGCAATAGCGATGTAATTAAACCTACAAGCATGCCTGTGACAGCTCCAGTTGTATTGAAACGTTTCCAGAAAACAGTGAAAAGGATAATGGGCAGGTTGGCGCTGGCAGCGACTGCAAACGCAAGTGATACTAGGAAAGCTACATTCATTTTTTGAGCGAAAAGAGCCAGAATAATAGATAGGACTGAGACACCAATGGATGCCCAACGAGCTGCAACCACTTGTTCCTTATCGGTAGCTTGTCCTTTTCTAAGGATATGACTGTAAAAATCATGTGCAAAGGCAGAGGCTGCTGAGAGTACGAGGCCGGCAACGACAGCTAAGATGGTCGCAAAGGCCACAGCTGAGATAAAGGCAAAGAGGAAGTCGCCTCCAAGAGCTTCTGCTAGTAGCGGTGCAGCCATATTTCCAGCAACATTTGCTTCAACAATCGTATCGTAGCCAACGAATGCTGCCGCTCCAAAGCCAAGGAAAATAGTCATTACATAGAAGATACCGATAATCCAAGTAGCATAGACAACCGATTTCCTCGCAGTGATGGCGTCCTTTACAGTAAAGAAACGGATGAGAATATGAGGCAGTCCCGCTGTACCAAGGACAAGAGCCAGGTTAAGTGAAATCGTATCGATGGGATCCTTAAATTTATTACCAGGATTTAAGAAACTTTCACCTAATGGTGTGGCTGTTTTCATTTGTTTAAACATTTCAAAGACGCTATAGTCAAACTTCGCAAGAACGATGAGCGAGATGATAAAGGTACCGCCCATCAAGAGAATAGCCTTAATGATTTGCACCCAGCTGGTGGCCATCATGCCGCCAAATACTACATAGACAGTCATCAGAATGCCAACGATGATAACTGAATAAACATAATCAATGCCGAGTAAAAGTTTAATAAGTGCACCCGCTCCAACAAGTTGGGCGATCATATAGAAGATGGAAATCGTAATGGTGTTTAGGGCAGCGACTCCGCGTACCTTCTTTTCGTTAAATCGAGCAGCAATCATATCTGCCATTGTATACTTCCCTAAGTTTCGCAGCGGCTCTGCGACGACGTAAAGAACAACTAGATAGGCAACCAGAAAACCTATGCTATAAAAGAAACCATCAAAACCTGAAAGCGCTACCATTCCGGCGATTCCTAAAAAAGAGGCCGCTGACATATAATCTCCCGCAATGGCCAATCCATTTTGCCATCCAGTCAGGCTGCTGTCTGCCGTATAAAAATCACTTGTTGTTTTCGTACGGCGGGAAGCGATAAAAGTGATTACGAGTGTAATACCAACAATGATTAAAAATAGTGTAAATGCCAACATGTTCATGAATAACTTCCCCCAATCAGCTTTTGTTTTCTTGAATAATCTTCTCCACCATTACATCGAATTGAGCAGCACGTTTGGAATAAATCATGCAAAGCGCCCACGTCATGATGAACTGGGCAGAAGCAAAGATCCAGGCCCAGCTGATGGAACCAATTGCAGGATTGTTAAGAATGGTTGAGTAGGACGTTAAAATAGGGAGAGTAAAGTAAAAAGCCATGAAAAATATAGACATTGGAATGATGAACGCATATTTTTTCTTAAGCAGCTCTTGAAAAGATGGTGAGTTTGCAATTCTTGTGTAATCAGTCGCATCTACCGCTTTCTTTTTCGCTAGTGAACCGTTTCTAGCCAAATCAATTTCCTCCTTTTTACTTTCTTTTATTTTTCAAAATATTTTCTTTTTACTATTATATATACATCTTAATTAATTGTAAATTCTGAAAATTAAATTTAATTAAGATATTTCTTATTTATCTTATGAACTGGTGGAGAGACAGTCAAAGCCTAACATGAAATCTCTTTGCAGATTTTT
The DNA here is from genome assembly GCF_059453735.1 of Peribacillus sp. Classification (NCBI taxonomy): domain Bacteria; kingdom Bacillati; phylum Bacillota; class Bacilli; order Caryophanales; family Bacillaceae; genus Peribacillus; species Peribacillus sp. The sequence continues at coordinate 9,054 of NZ_JAZVJO010000156.1, forward strand.
GAAGGTGATTTTATCTCCATCATCGGTCTTTCCGTCTTTGGATCAGCCGGATACAAGTTATTTTGGATAGGCTTCATCAGCTTATGAGTGTAACAGGACGGATTCATAACCTTAGGTTGGATCTAACTAAAAGAAACAAACGAAATAATAAAAAAGAGAGGGGGTCGTTCTTCTTTTTTTTTTTTGCGCTTATTCCATTCTAGTCTCTGAAATAGTCAAACGGATTTTCTGTAAAGCGGCTTCGGAATTCTTTTTATTTCTCATCATCACATTTGCATAGAGGGCATCAATTAAGCTCAGCTGCCCAATTCTTGATGCGAGTGCTTCTGAGCGGTATTCGGTTTCTTCTGAACTTGTCAGCAGCGTAACGTCGGCATGAGTACTTAGATAAGACTTAGGATAGCTAGTAATGGCAATTGTACGGGCACCATTTTCATTAGCTGTATTGAGTATATTTAACGTATCCTTGTTTGTGCCTGAATGAGAAATAATGACGGCAGTATCATCACCAGTCAGCTGGGAGGCAGACATAAGCTGGAAATGAGAATCAATGAAAGCGAAGGACTGAATACCGGTTCGGATAAATTTATGATAGGCATCCATAGCAATTACAGCTGAACCTCCCGTACCGTAAAAATGAATGCGTGATGCATGAAGCAATAATTGAACGGCTTTGTTAAGGGACTCTTCGTCTAAAACCTGCAAGGTATATTCGAGAGTCTTAATATTCGATTTAAAGATTTTTTCCGCAACCATTCGTTCATTGTCATCTTCACTGATTTCCTCAAGTATTTGCTGAGCGGGCGTCATAATCTCCGAAGCCAGTGCAATTTTCATCGCTTGATAACCTTTAAAGCCTATTCGCTTGCAAAATCGAAACACCGTCGCATCGGCTACATTCAGTTTTTCAGCCACTTCATTGATTGTACTGTGAATGATGGTCTGAGGATGGTTAATAATATATTTGGCAATTATTTTTTCTTTATCACTTAAACGGGCATAATTAGAACGGATGGTTTGTAAACAACTAGTTGACATATTGTAAGCCATCTCCCATATTTTTTCTTTTTCAAAAGTATAGCATATAAGAATTATAATAAAATAACGACTTTACGGTTTAATTTTCAAAAAATATTTCATATAATAAATAATAGATGAAAAAATATTTCATAAGAGGAGTTTATAATAATGAAAATTGGATTAATTGGTCTTGGGAAAATGGGTTACAATCTTGCACAAAATATACTTTCACATAAACACCAAGTAGCGGCTTTTGATGTCGATGTAAATAATGTGAATAAAGTGAAAGAAGCTGGCGGTATTGGTGCAGCTTCAATAAAAGAACTAGTTGCTGGATTAGAGGCACCACGCGTAATTTGGATGATGGTTCCAGCCGGTGAAATTACTGAATCCGTTTTAACTGAGTTAAAAGAACTGCTCTCAGCGGATGATATTGTGATTGATGGAGGAAATTCTAATTATAAGGACTCAATTCGTCGTGCGGAAGAGTTGGCTGAAACAGGCATTCATTTCTTAGATGTAGGCACAAGCGGCGGGATGGCAGGTGCTAGAAATGGTGCTTGTACGATGATTGGCGGTAATCCGGATGCATTTGCAACGGTTGAACGATTATTCCAAGATATCTCGGTCGAAAACGGATACCTATATGCTGGTAAAAGCGGAAGCGGTCATTTTTTAAAGATGGTTCATAATGGTGTGGAATATGGCATGATGCAATCCATTGCTGAAGGATTTGAAGTACTTGATAAAAGTGATTTTGATTTTGACTATGAAAAAGTTGCTCGCGTTTGGAATAATGGATCGGTGATTCGTTCATGGTTAATGGAATTAACGGAAAATGCTTTTTCTAAGGATGCACATTTAGACGAGCTAAAAGGAATCATGCATTCTTCTGGTGAAGGAAAATGGACACTGGAAACTGCATTAGATTTACAAGTGGCAACACCAGTTATAGCCATGTCTCTTATGATGCGTTACCGTTCATTAGAAGATGATACGTTTTCAGGTAAAGTAGTCTCGGCATTACGCAATGAATTTGGCGGTCACAGTGTAGTAAAAAAATAACCTGTTAAATGGGTAACTTTTTGATGCCCTGTCGAGAGGGTACAGGGAGGATAAATGATGGATACAAAGTATGTAATTGGTGTAGATGTAGGTACGACTAGTACGAAATCGGTACTGTTTACAAAAGAAGGCCGAATTATCTCTACTCATGGCGTGGAATACCCTTTATACTCACCCACTCCTGATACAGCAGAACAGGATCCGGATTTGATTTTTACAGCTGTGATTGAATCAATTAAAGAGACGATGCAAAAAGGAAGGATCCCTCCTGAAGACCTTTTATGTGTATCATTTAGCTCAGCTATGCATAGCCTAATTGCTGTAGACCGTAATGGACGTCCGTTAACTCAATGTATAACTTGGGCAGATAACAGGAGTTCGGAGTGGGCGAAGAAAATCGCAGAAGAAATGGATGGACATAGCCTTTATTTACGGACTGGTACGCCCATTCACCCAATGTCTCCGTTAGCTAAATTAACTTGGATTAAACATGAGTTACCAGAACTTGCGGCAAGTGCGTATAAATTTATATCAATAAAGGAATATGTATTTTATAAGCTGTTTGGCCGATACGTCATTGACTATTCGATTGCTTCTGCCACTGGTTTATTTAACCTCAAAGAACTTGATTGGGATAAAGGCGCACTTGAAGTAGCAGGAGTTACCCGAGACAAACTTTCAGAACTGGTTCCAACTACGTATCGTTTGTCAGGATTAGCTGAAGTATTTGCGAATGAATTGGGAATAAGGAAGAATACACCTTTTGTAGTAGGCGCAAGTGACGGTGTATTATCCAATCTTGGCGTAAATGCAATTAAGCCGGGTGTTGTGGCTGTTACGATTGGGACAAGCGGTGCAATCAGGGCTGTGACTGATAAACCTGTAACTGATCCAAAAGGCAGAATTTTTTGCTATGCATTAACGGAAGACCTTTGGGTGATTGGCGGTGCGGTTAATAATGGCGGAATGATTTTCAGATGGGCACGTGATCAGCTGGGTGCTTCTGAAATGGCGACAGCAAAACGCCTTGGAATCGATTCTTATGAATTATTAACCGAACTTGCGTCTAGAGTGAATCCTGGTTCTGATGGACTTATTTTCCATCCTTATCTTGCGGGTGAGAGGGCGCCATTATGGGATGCGAATGCACGAGGGTCATACTTTGGCCTCAGCTTACACCATAAACGAGAGCATATGATCCGTTCTCTTTTAGAGGGAGTTATTTTTAATCTGTATACAGTGCAGCTGGCATTAGCAGAATTAATTGGTAAACCTGATAAAATTCATGCTACAGGAGGATTTGCCCGATCCGGATTATGGCGTCAAATGATGGCAGATATCTTTAACCAAGAAGTTTCCGTTCCAGAAAGCATTGAAAGCTCTTGTTTAGGTGCAGCTATTCTTGGTATGTATGGAATTGGTGAGATAGACTCCTTAGATGTTGTTTCAAACATGGTTGGGGGATCCCGACGCCATATGCCCATACATGAGAATGTTGAGGTCTACAGTGAATTGTCGCCGATCTTCATACGTATCTCTCGTATGTTAAAGGATGAATACCAAAATATCGCTGATTTCCAAAAGAAACACATAAAAAGTGGAAAGTAAGCACCCGTGTTTAAAGATAATCACCTAGAGTGTACGACAACTCAGTGGAGGGAAAAAATGAAGTTTCTAATTGCTATTGGTGGCCTTCTTGTAGTTCTTGGTTTGGCCTACTTAATGAGTAGTAACCGAAAAAGCGTTAAGATTAAACCGATTCTTTTAATGATTGTGATCCAACTTATTCTTGCCTACGTATTACTAAATACAAAGTTTGGCTTAGTGATTATTGAAGGAATTGCTGGTGCTTTCACTAAGCTGCTTGATTATGCTGGTGAAGGAATTGCCTTTGTGTTTAGCGGAATTGCCAATGAGGGAGAGGCACCGTTTTTCTTGACCGTCCTTCTGCCTATCGTCTTTATTTCGGTGCTGATTGGTATTCTTCAGCATTTTAAAATCCTTCCATTCATTATGAAATGGATAGGTTTCCTGCTAAGTAAAGTCAATGGAATGGGTAAACTTGAATCGTATAATGCGGTAGCTTCTGCTATTGTAGGGCAATCTGAAGTGTTCATCACTGTTAAAAAACAGCTCGGACAATTACCGCCAAATCGTCTATATACATTGTGTGCTTCAGCAATGTCTACAGTATCAATGTCCATTGTTGGTGCCTATATGACAATGATTGAACCGGCATATGTAGTGACAGCGATTGTGATTAATTTATTTGGCGGATTTATAATTGCCTCAATTATCAACCCATATACGGTAACAGAAGAAGAAGATATCTTAAATGTATTAGAAGAAGAAAGGCAAAGTTTTTTTGAGATGCTTGGTGAGTACATTATGGATGGATTTAAGGTAGCAATTGTTGTGGCAGCGATGCTGATTGGATTTGTTGCGCTGATTGCTATGATTAATAGCCTGTTTAATATGATTTTTGGAATCAGCTTCCAAGAAGTAATTGGCTATATTTTTGCACCTTTTGCCATTCTTATGGGAGTTCCGATCGCAGAATCTGTAACGGCGGGTGGTATTATGGCAACAAAACTCGTTACTAATGAATTTGTTGCGATGATTGATTTAGGGAATGTTCAAGCGAATTTAAGTGAAAAAACAGTAGGGATTATCTCAGTCTTCCTTGTCTCTTTCGCTAATTTCTCCTCAATCGGTATTGTCGCCGGAGCGGTTAAGGGTTTAAATGAAAAACAAGGGAATGTTGTGGCTCGTATGGGACTAAAATTACTGTATGGAGCAACATTAGTAAGTGTCCTGTCTGCAATCATTGTCAGCGTCATTCTTTAAAAAAGATAGTCTTCAAGCCGGCAACTACGTGTGTCGGCTTTTTTTGTACATTTTTACAGAAAGGTATGTGCTTGGAAATTTCAATAAATTTGAAGGATGGACTATACTTATGGAAAGAGAATTTACAGGCAAGGGGTAAGTTTGCAATGGCATGTGACAACAATCAATTAGCAAGTGAAACCGCTATATTCGCTGGGGGATGCTTTTGGTGTATGGTATCGCCTTTTGAACAAAAGGAAGGCATTATAGAAGTAGTCTCAGGGTATAGCGGAGGCAGCATAGAAAATCCTACGTACAGTCAAGTGAAAACAGGAGAATCTGGACATATGGAAGTAGTGAAAATAACTTTTAAGCCTGAAATAATTACCTATGACCAACTACTTGATATTTACTGGAAGCAAATCAACCCCTGCGATGACGGCGGGCAGTTTTCTGACCGCGGGTCAGCGTATCAAAGCGTCATTTTTTATCAGAATCAACTACAAAAAAAGAAAGCTGAACAATCAAAAATTGAATTAGCAGAAAGTGGACGTTTTGACCGGCCTATTGTCACGAAAATCTTGCCATCTATGCCTTTTTATCCAGCTGAAGAGTATCATCAATATTTTTATCAAAAAAATGCTTTTCGGTATGCACTTTAT
>NZ_JAZVJO010000157.1:0-2619 GCF_059453735.1 Peribacillus sp.
ATGATTTAAGCGGAACCCTCGTTTTAATCTTTCAGCCCGCGGAGGAAAAGCCCCCCGGTGGTGCAAAAGCGATGATTAATGACGGGGTATTGGATGGGGTCGATTATATCTTTGGCGGTCATTTGGCTACTGATGTACCGATTGGTAAAGTAGCCATACGTTCTGGCGCTTCTATGGCCTCTGTTGATGCCTTCAAAATCACCCTGCAAGGCAAAGGCGGGCATGGAGCAAAGCCGCATTCCACAATTGATGCGGTCGCAATTGGCAGCGAACTCGTTAGTCATCTGCAGCAAATCGTTAGTCGGCGCGTAGATCCGATGGAACCAGCTGTTGTGACAGTCGGAAGTTTTCATGCCGGCAATGCGTTCAATATTATCGCGGATACCGCCGTGCTTGAAGGGACGGTTCGCGCGCTTAACAGCGATGTCAGAACGCAAATTGAAAAAGAAATCCGCCGGATATTGGACGGCTTCCAAACAGCTGACCGTATCACGTATACATTAGATTATCTGAACGGCTATCCAGTACTTGAAAACCATCCAGAGGAAACCCAGCTTATTGAACAGTTAGTAAAAGAGAACCTTTCTCCTGAAGCTTTCGTTGAGAAAAAAGTGGTCCTTGGTGCAGAAGATTTCGCTTACTATCTTCAACATAGACCAGGAGGCTTCTTTCATGTAGGTGCAAGAAATGAAAATCCCGCGACGCATTTTGCTCACCATCATCCTCGTTTTGACTTTGACGAGCAGGCAATGTTGGTTCAGGGACAGGTGTTTTTTCTGCTTACTGCCCATTATTTACTATAGTTTAAAGAGGGAGAGCGTACACATGACATTCAAATTAGATCACATCGTGCACTTCGTAAAAAGCCCAGAGGACGCCATTACATCTTATCAAGAAATGGGTCTGCATGCTGTTGAAGGTGGCCGGCATGAATCGCTAGGTACATACAACGCCCTAAGTTATTTTGGGTTAAGTTATATCGAGCTGATTGGTGTATTTGATCAAACTCTGGTCGAGCGTTCAGCTGAGGCTCCTTATAGTCTAAGAGAAAGTATTGTGAAAAGACAATTTGCCGAGGGCTTAGCACGGGTGGCTCTTCGCTCCACGGATCTAGAAGCTGACGCAAAAAGATTCCGAAACCTTGGTCTAGACGTTTACGGCCCTTCCCCGCTTAGTCGGAAACGTCCTGATGGCAGTGTTGTCAGCTGGAAACTTCTTTTTGTAGGCAGACCGGATGAACAACCTGATCTTCCGTTTTTTATACAGTGGGATGAAGACGACGATGAACGCAAAGAAGACCTTTCCAAACGCGGCGTGATTGCGCCTCATCCTGCTGGTAACGTTGAACTTACTTCCGTATCTTTTGCTGTAAAGAATTTAGAAAGTGTTGTTGAAAGATGGTCAGCCTATCTTGGATTAGAAGCTGAGGAAGCATTCGTTAATACGCATTTAAACGCTAAAGGACAGCGTTTAAAATTGGAAGGCGGCGACCTTATTTTTTATCGTCCAATTGGGGACGGTATTGTGGCTGCAACCATTGAAGAATACGGTGAAAAACCATTTTTACTTGAATTCTCGGGTACTGGTCAAGAAATTGAATTCAGCTTGTATGATGCTGCCTACAAATTCACTAAATAAAAGGAGACTACAAGAATGATTACTCATACAAAACGACTGATTACTGGATTACTTCTTCTTCTCTCTGCCGTCTTATTGCTAGCAGCTTGTGGCAAACAATCGAGTGAAACAGGAACCAACGAGAAGAAAGTAGTGACAATTGGTTATCAAAAAGGAAACACCCTAAATATTTTAAAAGAAACGGGCTATTTAGAAGAAGCACTCGAAAAAGAAGGATATACGGTGAAATGGAAAATGTTCACTCATGGCGGTACACTGCTGGAAGGTCTTTATTCAAAAGCCATTGATTATGGTCATGCTGCTGATGGTTCTGGTATCTTTGCTCAAGCAAGTGGTAAGCCGCTCGTTTATGTCGGGGCTGATGCACCGAACCCTGAAGGTGTCGGGCTGATGGTATTAAAAGATTCAGGAATTACTTCCGTTGAACAATTAAAAGGGAAAAAAGTAGGCGTACTAAAGGGAGGTAATCATCATTATTTGGCCATCCTTGCTCTTGAGAAAGTCGGTTTGACCGCAGATGACGTGAACTGGGTTTACCCAGAAGATGCCGCACAAGGACGTGCGATTTTTGAAACCAAACAAGTCGACGCCCTCGCTTCATACGATCCTTTCTTCGCAAGTGCGGAAACGGAACTTGACACCCTTACCTTTACTGAAAATGTTGATTATGGATACCCTAACCGTACTTTCTACTATGCGACACCAGAATTTGCACAAGAACAGGCTGAAATAGTTAATCTTATCCTAGAAGCTACCGACAAGTCGGATAAATGGGCGAACGAGAACAAAGCAGAAGTGGCCAAACTATTATCGTCTAGTATTGGCATTGATGAGAAAATCACGACTAAACAAGTGAACCGCCGTACGTTTGGAGCAGGTCCCATCACACAGGAGATTATTGATGCTCAGCAAAAACAGGCGGATAAATACTTTGAGATCAAGTTAATTCCTAAGAAACTAGATGTTTCTGTTGATATGCCT
>NZ_JAZVJO010000158.1:0-4255 GCF_059453735.1 Peribacillus sp.
CATAATCCGCTCTTTAATTTCTTTCGGGGTACTGGTGATGTGCATATTTTCGATCGGAAGATTTTCTTTGATTTTCTCCAAATTAATTGTTTTTAGGGTGGGTAAGATAGATAAAACACTTTTATGATGTTCCTGTGTATCAATTAAAGAGGATATAAAGAAACCCAATAGACTGCATCATTATTCGTTTCTTGATAATCACTAGATGCAGAAAGGGTACTAAATAAATCTTTTGTGGTGTCATCCTTAGTTAATTCGGTAGGAGATTTCTTGCTGTTATTTGATTTTTTCCTGGTACTAAACATTTCTGTCACCTCTTATGCGAGCTTATTACCCTATTATCTGCAATTTATTTACTGATTAATCATTCGTTATGAGAAAACGCTTGATGAATATTTTCTTCCGTTCAACACATACTAGTCTTTGTATTCGATTGTCCTTTAAGGAGTAGAATCATGACTTTAAATCAGATAAGGAGCGCGATTATGGGAATTTTAAGCGGGAACCCTCAAGATGAACCGATGCATTATGGTGAAGTATTTGGTACGTGGACAAACCTTATTACGAACAACGGGCTAATAGCTGCTTACCAAGCTTTCTTTAATCATGCTGGTGATGAGCATCTTAAGAAATTAATCCAGGAAGCTATTGAAGGAATGAAAGCTGAAAACAAAAAGCTTGAAGAATTACTAAAAGCAAATGGTGTTGCTCTTCCTCCTGCGCCGCCTGAACGTCCAGTTGCTAAACTAGAAGACATTCCAGTTGGAGCGAGATTCACTGATCAAGAAATCAGTGCAGCTCTATCAATGGATGCAGCTGCTGGCTTAGTAGCCTGCAGCCAAGTAATGGGACAGTGCATTCGGGAAGACATTGCCATGATGTATGGGCAGTTTCACATGGATAAGGCTCAATTAGGAGCAAAATTATTGAAGTTAAATAAGGAAAATGGTTGGCTGATTCCACCTCCACTTCATGTACACAGACCGGTTAAAGAATAAGAATAGAAACAGGCACATGCAGATGCATGTGCCTGTTATTTATTGATTTCGAAAAACTTTGTTCTCCATTTGGCTGTACTTCTCAAGCGATAGACGGATTAGACGCAAGTGGGGAGTAATCCGGTACATGATCAAGGCAGCAAGAGTGGCAAGTATGGCTCCGACGGCTACATCGGCAGGATAATGAACACCTACCCAAATTCGTGAAAGGCCCACGAGTCCTGCAAGTGGCAGCCAGATAAACCATTGATTCTTGCGCATGAGTGCAATGGATACACAGATAGAGAAAAACACGATCGTGTGATCACTAGGGAAAGAATTATTGACTTCTTTGACGATTAATAAGTTAACGTCCTTCATTTCCACAAAGGGTTGATAGTTGCTATGTAGGGTACTAACCATTTTTCCGAAAATTTCAGCGAGAATAAGGGCAAGAAGAGCTTGTATCACCATCAAACGATTATGGTAAATCCGTGTGAACCAAAAAATTAATAAAAAAAGTGCAAGAAAATATAGCATATACTCTGCTAGAAAAATAAATAAAGGATTAATGAAGGGAAAATCCTTTCCTAAATCATTAATGGTTTGAAAAAGTATAGAATTAACTGACAAGAATCTTCCTCCTATATGTATTCGTTGGATATGGGGGCATAAAATGACGTGAGTATACCATACATTTTGATACTAAAATTCCAAAACAGGAATAAAAAATAACCCTCAACCAGTATATGGCAGGGATATTTGTTTTGTCGTCAATAAACGACAGGAAATGTCGAAAGAAAGATGTGAATTATTAGAATTTTTTGTAAATTAATCAGGACAAATGGCACTTTGTTTTTGTATAATTATTCCAAGATATACGGTTGCACATGACGGGGAGGTGAGTAGGATGTGAGAGAAAAAACGAACCCCTCAGGCGGCGTCTGGGATGACTAATAGCCTGAGAGGAGAGCATCCGGTGTATACCGATGCTATTATCAGTATACCCCCAATACTTATAATTTGAAACTGGAGGATAAGCTAAAATGATAATTAAAACGAAATATATCATTTTTCATGAAACAATTAGTCTTGAAACGGTTTATAATGAAAGCGCTTACGAAATGACGAAAGTCCGGCAGGGGGAGCAAATTTTTTTAGTCCGTAAAACCGTTTCACAGGTTATTGATGACAGCTTAGCCTACTACTTTTCCAATCGGCCAGGTGCAGTCAATGGTGCGAAATCCATCGTGGGCCCAAAATATCATATTCCCATTGTGCTCAATGCTGAAATGATTTTAATCTTAGTTCCATTCGGAGGACCAACCAAAAAAGAAACGATTTGGATTGTGAACAATCACATTCGTGAGCATTGTAAATTAACCGCAAAAGAGACGTTTATTTCAACCAGCTATGGCTATAAGATCTTGATTCCTTTAAGTGTTGCACAAGTCGAAGATCGAATGGGAATCGCTGCTAGAGTCCATTTACGGGCAATCACTACTCGGAGCAGGCAGATGAATTTCTTGTTTGACCCAAACTGCGACATCATCGAAACAACTGAAACGGAGACGAAAATATACCGACTAGAAGATCCAGTAAAGAAAAATTAATTAAACAAACAACAGGCTGTCGAATGATTCTAAGACAACCTGTTGTTTTCAAACATCTTTATATAACCGATTTAAGTACTCTTTCAAGTTCATCTGGCTTTTGTGAGCCGATAACAATGGTTTTTCCTTCAGCGTAGAATTCAACGCCTTCTTTGCCGCGTAAATTATATGCACGCTCTCCGTGAAAATTATAACGAATGCCATAACCGCCAAAACGTAGAAGGGGATTATACGTTATTGTTTTTACATTCCGTATGTAATCGATTGGAAAATGGATAAAACGAATATGAAAAGGAATTAAGCGGATATATAAACCATCTTCACGAATCTCCGTTATCAATTTCGACTTATATACGGCAATAGGAAAGAGAATGCCCATTACCAGTACAAAGAGAACAAACAGCCAATCCGGCATAGGTTTATCTCCAAATGGATGACCATAAATTATTTGTTGAATAAATCCCCACCAAAAAACACTTGCTAAACATAACGCACAAAAATTAACAAACCAAAAATAGGGCAGCCGCTGAACTTCGCGAAATAGGGTATTTTTGTTCAACATAATCTCCTCCGATTAGCTCTTCCATTCTTCGTTCAATATAGCGTAATAATACTCATCCCACCAGTCGTTTCCATTCGGGATACACTGTTTAAAATAACCTTCTCGCCTCATCCCAATCTTCTCCATAACCCGATAGGAGGGAGTATTCTGAGGCTGGCAGGTAGCGATAATCCGATGGACCTTCATTTCTCCAAATCCAAAATCTAAAATAGCTTGTGCCGCTTCAGAAGCATATCCTCGTTTATGAAAGACAGGATTAAACACCCAGCCTATTTCATAGGTATGTTCACCAAAATACCGGTGAAAGACCATATGCCCAATGAGGATATTTTCTTCTAGTAATAGAACAGGAAAGTTTTCAGCATGAACACCACTGTTTTGATGAACAAACTCTTTTGCATCTTCTTCACTGAACTGTCCTTCAGGGATATACGCCATTACGTCATGATTAGAAGTATAGGCATAAACAGCATTCCAGTCGGTCGCTTCAAAGGTTCGTATCCATAATCTTTTTGTTTTGATGTCCATTAATTGAACTCCGATCGTCTGAATAGATTGAATGAATTTTATTAAATATAAAAAGGTCCTGTTCTTTCGTAAAACCAATTTTCTCTGCCACTCGAATGGATGGATGATTTTTTGGATCAATAATACTAATTAGCTTATTTAAGCCTAAAGTGTGAAACCCATATTCCATGCAGCTCTTCGCCGCTTCTGTTGCATATCCTTTAGACCAATCGCTTTTGTTTATATGATAGCCGATTTCCACTTCGTTTTTGCCAGCGACGGTTTGTTTAACCAGACCACAATCACCGATTAATTGATTATTTTCTTTCAAAACGACTCCCCATAATCCAAACCCATCTACTTGATATCTTTCTAGATTACGTTTAATCCAGCTTTTCGTTTGTTCCAAACTAAAGGGTGCTGGATAATAGGTCATGGTTTCAGCATCAGAAAAAATGGAGTGAAGAGAGGATAAATCATCCATCATAAAAGGTGTTAGAATTAATCGTTTTGTTTCAATAATAATCATTCTATGTGATCGACTCCCTTCCTGAAGTTTATACCATAATTTTACCATTTTTTAGCTATTTTGTTCA
>NZ_JAZVJO010000159.1:0-2131 GCF_059453735.1 Peribacillus sp.
GTTGACCATGGTAAAACAACATTACTAGACTCTATTCGGAATACAAAAGTAACCGAAGGCGAAGCCGGTGGAATTACACAGCATATCGGAGCATACCAAGTTGAGATCAAAGGAAAGAAAATTACATTCCTAGATACTCCAGGACATGCTGCGTTCACAACGATGCGTGCCCGCGGAGCTCAAATTACAGATATAACAATCCTAGTTGTTGCAGCTGACGATGGTGTAATGCCGCAGACAATTGAAGCAATCAACCATGCAAAAGCGGCTGAGGTTCCAATTATTGTAGCTGTTAATAAAATGGATAAACCATCAGCTAATCCTGATCGTGTTATGCAAGAGTTAACTGAACATGGCCTTGTTTCTGAAGCATGGGGCGGAGATGTTATTTTCGTACCGATTTCAGCGAAAAATGGCGAAGGAATCGAAAGTCTTCTTGAAATGATTCTGCTTGTTGGTGAAGTGAATGAATACAAAGCTAACCCAGAACGTAACGCTATTGGTACAGTAATTGAAGCGCGTCTAGATAAAGGCCGCGGAACAGTTGCTACACTTCTTGTTCAAAATGGTACCCTTAAAATCGGAGATCCGATCGTAGTAGGTAACAGCTTTGGACGTGTAAGAGCAATGGTGAATGATTTAGGACGCCGAGTAAAAGAAGCAGGCCCATCAACACCTGTTGAGTTAACAGGTCTAAATGAAGTTCCGCAAGCAGGAGATCGTTTCATCGTCTTTAATGACGAAAGAACCGCTCGCCAAGTTGGGGAAACAAGGGCTCAACGCCAATTGGCTTCACAACGTAATGAAAAATCAGTTGTTACATTAGATAACTTGTTTGAACAAATGAAACAAGGCGACATCAAAGAATTGAATATCGTATTAAAAGCGGATGTTCAAGGTTCTGCTGAAGCCGTTGCTGCCTCACTGAGAAAAATTGAAGTAGAAGGTGCAAAAGTTAAAATTATTCATACAGGTGTCGGTGCGATTACTGAATCCGATATTATTCTAGCGGCGGCTTCTAATGCAATCGTTATTGGTTTCAATGTACGTCCAGATGTAAATGCGAAACGTGCAGCCGACTCAGAAAATGTTGATGTTCGTCTACACCGTATTATTTACAAAGCAATTGAAGAAATTGAAGCAGCGATGAAAGGGATGCTTGATCCTGAATTCGAAGAAAAAGTCATCGGCCAAGCAGAAGTACGGACTACGTTCAAAGTATCGAAAGTGGGTACAATTGCTGGATCGTACGTTACTGAAGGTAAATTAACTCGTGACTCGGGTGTTCGCTTAATTCGTGACGGCATCGTTATTTTTGAAGGCGAGCTTGATACCTTAAAACGCTTCAAAGACGAAGTAAAAGAAGTTGCACAGAACTATGAGTGTGGAATTACGATTAAAAACTTCAATGACCTTAAAGAAGGCGACATTATTGAAGCTTACGTAATGCAGGAGATCGAACGTAAATGATCGTCGGCTCTGCCGAATTTGAATGTATCATCTATGATGCGCATTCTTTAAAAGAAAAACGGGCCGTGCTGCAGCGTATTATTTCAAGACTTAAGCAGAAATTCAATATTTCTGTGGCTGAGGTGGGGTACCAGGATCTTTGGCAGCGAAGTGCGCTTGCCATTGTTACTGTATCTTCCTCCCGAATGGCAACTGAGAGAGAATTACAAAATGCCCTTCTATTTCTGGATTCATTTCCTGAAATAGAGCGCACACTAACAAATATAGAATGGCTATAAGTCAGCGAGGTGAATAGTATGAGCCTTCGTGCAAATCGTGTTGGTGAACAGATGAAGAAAGAAATGAGTGACATCATTGGCCGGAAAATCAAGGATCCCCGCATCGGCTTCGTTACCGTAACAGATGTAGAGGTTACTGGTGACCTGCAGCATGCTATCGTTTATATTTCTGTTTTAGGAGACGAAGAACAGAAAGAAAAAACACTAAAAGGTCTTTCCCAAGCTAAAGGATTCATTCGTTCTGAAATTGGACAACGAATTCGCTTACGGAAAACTCCGGAGATTTCTTTCGAGTTTGATGAATCCATTATGTATGGACACCGGATTGATACGTTAATCCATCAGATTAATTCAGATGATAAACCTGCAAAAGACGAAGAAGA
>NZ_JAZVJO010000160.1:0-2249 GCF_059453735.1 Peribacillus sp.
GTGCTATGCCGTCGCCGATATCAATTAGACTCGCACCACTGTTCTTCTTGATGACACCTTTTTGTTTTTTTATTTGTTTTAAATTGATAACTTTTGGATTTTCCTGCAATGGTTTGTATTCACCATTGTTATAGTAAGAAATAACGCCATCTTCTTCCTTATAGAAGGAAGTGAAGCCAGTTGCCAGCATTTCACTCACCCATTGAGGAACCTTTTTACCTTCTTGCTCAAGGCGGGCAACAGATTTTTCTAGACCAATGCTATCCCATGTTTCAAATGGACCCGTTGACCATCCAAAGCCCCACTTCATCGCCTGATCGATAGAAACGATATCGTCAGCAATTTCTCCAGTAAGTTCAGCTGAATAGAGAAGAGCCGGGGTTAAAATGTCCCATAAAAGCTGACCAGCACGATCTTCACTATATACAAGCGCTTTCATTTTGTTCCCAAGGCCTTTTGCTTGTTTGGCCATCTCAACGGATGGAGCTTTTAATTTTTTCCTTGCCACATATTCTAAGGTTTCTGGATCTAATTCAAGAATTTCTTTTCCTTTTTTAAGGAAGAATCCTTGACCAGATTTACTGCCATACCAACCATTATCCAGCATACTAGTCACAAAGTCCGGCAGAGTAAATACGTCTTTTTCTTCGCCGTCAACTTGGTCGTACACGTTTTTGGCAACATGTGCAAACGTATCTAGTCCGACCACATCAAGTGTACGGAATGTAGCACTTTTTGCTCTGCCAATCAGCGGCCCTGTTACTGAGTCCACTTCACCGACACTGTAACCGCCTTTCAGCATTTCTCTAACAGTTACAAGCAATCCATACGTACCAATTCGATTGGCAATGAAGTTTGGCGTGTCTTTCGCTTCTACTACCCCTTTACCAAGAACATCTTCACCAAATTGTTTCATAAAGGTAAGAACGTTTGGATCAGTTGCCTTCGTTGGAATGACTTCAAGCAGTTTCAAATAACGCGGTGGATTAAAGAAATGTGTGCCTAAGAAGTTTTTCTGGAAGTCTTCCGAACGTCCTTCTGCCATGGCTTCAATTGAAATCCCAGAAGTATTGGAGCTGATGATGCTGCCTGGTTTTCGGAATTGATCAACCTTAGTGAAGACATCCTTCTTAACGGCAAGATTTTCAACCACAACTTCTATAACCCAATCCACTTCATTTAGTCGTTGTAAATCATCTTCAAAATTCCCCGCCTCGATGAGCGCAAGGTGTTTTTTTGATGTAAGCGGAGCTGGTTTTTGTTTAAGAAGCTTTGTAATCGCTGATTGGCTAAAGCGATTACGTACTTGTTTATCATCAATAGTAAGTCCTTTTTTCTTTTCGTCCTCGGATAATTCACGAGGTACAATGTCCAATAATAAAGTTGGAATGCCGATGTTCGCAAGGTGTGCTGCAATCCCTGATCCCATAACTCCCGACCCTAAAACAGCAGCCTTTCGTATTTGTCGAACCAAGTTTAAATCCCCCTTACATAATGTATTGAATGAATGCTCATTCATTTTTATCTCAAAAAAATATCAACAATTTATTCCTATTACAAATATAGAATATTCCAGAAGATTTCGCAATCAAAAGTACCCAAAAAATGTTTATTTTTTTACATTTATTTCTTTCTGCTGAATCCGAGTAAATAATCCCGCATTAGAAAAAATAATAAAGGCGGAGGTGAATACAAGATGAAACGTAAACGAAATCCCTCAAAAGGTGCGGTCAGCGCTGCAAGTGTTAAGGGAAATGCTGGACCAGGTGAACAACAGGAAAAAAACAAAGTAAACAGTCAAAACAATCAATATAAAAAATAAGCTGAACGGAACCAAGTCTCATGAATGCTTGGTTCCGTTTTATCTTTATTTAAACATTCCCTTCAGAACAAACGCTACATTTGCTGGTCTTTCCGCAAGCCGCCGCATAAAGTAACCATACCAATCTGTTCCATATGGAACGTAGACTCGCATTTTATATCCTTCAGCAGCAAGTTCAAGCTGCCGTTCATTTCGGATTCCAAACAGCATCTGAAATTCAAATTGATCATAGGGAATATTATATTCCTTTACCAACTGTTTAGTGTATTCAATGATCGCATCATCATGCGTAGCAATGGCCGTATAATTTCCATTTTCTAAATGCATCCGGATAATGTTTTTATAGTTTTCATCGACATTCTTCTTTTCTGGGAAAGCCACCTCAGGTGATTCTTTGTATGCACCCTTAACAAGACGAAGATTAGGT
>NZ_JAZVJO010000161.1:0-4493 GCF_059453735.1 Peribacillus sp.
AAAAATATTACAATAAGCCCATATGGAAAGGATATTGGAGTTTTCCTATTTTAGACCCTATGAATCATACAATAGAAATTACATGTACTGAAAAGATTATCCATTAAAAATCATGACATGAATTAAGTAGGATAAGTAATATACTTTTTTCACTAACGCGTGCTTTAGTAAAAAGGAAATCAAATTAAAATGAGCCAGGAGAAGATATCCTAGCTCATTTTTTATGTGTATTTTAAATCAACCTTTACCTTTAACATAGCCTTTTTCTCTCCAACCAGATTAGCCAAAGAGTCAGGATCACTCCGAATAAGGACAGTACACCAAAAAATAAATAAACAGTATAGATGTCTGCTTGTTCCATAATGATACCTGCGGTGAAGGTACTAAACCAGTTGCCTAATCCGTTGCCGATTGCAGAATAAAACGTGATGGCTGTTACTATTATATGAACCGGTACAATTTTCCGAAGGTACTGTAAGCCTGCTGGTATGAATAAACCAATAGATAGTCCTTGCATAACCGAGGTTAAATATACAAGATTTAAGCTCGGCTCAAAATAATAAAGTGCCCACCGAAGCAGCGAAGAAAACGCAGCGATGAGAACTATGGGCAGGAGTCCTATTTTCTTGACCCATGAGCCTGCTGCTCGCATAAAAGGAATTTCTGACAGGACAGCAAGTAAGAAGGCAATTCCAATCCCTGTATATGTACCGCCGCGATCTTCTATAAACAATCCATAGTAAACATTATTAGCTAGATTTGGTCCAAAAATCAAAAACGTGATCGCTAGGAAAATGAGAAATCGTTTGATCGATAACAGTTCTTTAACACCAAAGATTAGATTGGGTTTTGCCAAACTCTGTGGTTCTTCAGGCAGCCGTAAAGCCAAATATGCACTAATCACCAGCGTAATGAAGAAACTATAAAAAATAACCGACAAACCAATTGTTTCTGCCAGCCGCCCCATTATAAACACGGCTAGTGCAAAGCCAAGTGAACCAAAGAGACGAAGATTCCCATAATTGGCTTTGACCCGAGTAGCGTACTGCAGGGATATCCCATCTGAAACAGGAATAATGGCGCTCTGAAAGATTGCTAGGATAATAGCAATAATCACTAGCCACTGATAATCATGAATAAACAAATATCCGAGAGCAAGAACCCCGGCAAGCAGTGTTGTCAAAGATAAAATCTTCGCTGGTTTTCCAGACCAATCACAAACCATTCCCCAGATTGGCTGCATAAACATCATTGCGATTGGACCTGCCGACATGATGGTCCCAATTTGATAACCATTCATTTTTTCAACTTCGCTTAAATATACACTTAAGAGCGGTGTTAAGCTGCCTACCGCAAAAAAAGAAAAAAGATAAAACCCCTTAAATTGCAGGAGATTTCTAGTTATTAGTTTATCCAAATTTCGTTTCCCCCATGCTGATAAATTCACTAGATGAAATAAGTGGAAGGACAATGGTAAACGTCGTGCCTCTATTTACTACACTTTCCACAAGTACGTCGCCATTATGGCCCTCAATAATTTTAAAACTGACCATTAATCCTAATCCATTTCCCGTTTTCTTTGTCGTGAAAAATGGTTCTCCTAATTTTTTCAGCTTGTCCTCAGAAATGCCTATTCCCGTATCTTGAATCGCCAAGCGCACCTGGTCATTTGTTTGACTAAGATTTACAGTTAGGACCCCTCCACCAGGCATGGCTTCCATTGCATTCTTCACAAAATTTAAAATGACCTGCTTTAAGCGGTTTTCATCACAAGCAACTAGACTCACTTCATTTCCTATTTTTAGTATGATCTTGATATTTTGCTTTTCTGACTCAAACTTGACCAAGGATAAAACACTTTCAAGAATCGGAACGATATTTTTATTCTCAAGGCTCACGATTTGCGGTTTAGATAGAATCATAAATTCTTCAACTATTAAATTGACCCGTTCTATTTCATCTAAAATGATATCCAGGTACTCCAATCTGTCTTCACTTTCTTCATCGAGTTGTAGAAATTCAGCATATCCTTTCATGGATGTTAATGGATTCCGAATTTCATGGGCGACGCCGGCTGCCAATTGGCCGACAGCTGCCAGCTTATCCTGTTGATGTAGCTTTTGCTCGACTTCTTTCTGTTCGGTGATGTCATTACGGATGGATAAATATTGATAGACCTCTCCATCTCCGTTACGAAAGGGCACGATAGTGGTATTGACCCAATAAACACTTCCATCTTTTGCTTTGTTACGGATATCCCCCTTCCATACTTCTCCGTTCTGAATCGTCGACCATAAATCAGCAAAAAAATCTTTGGAGTGATAGTGAGAATTAACAATCCGATGGGTTTGTCCAATCAGTTCTTCTTCACTATACTTCGATATATCACAGAACCCTTTATTCACCTTCGTAATAATCCCCTTTTCGTCCGTAATCGCGACGATAGAAGCTTGATCCAGTGCATAGGTAATATCGAAAACGTATTTATCACTTTTTGCTAAACGTTTACTAATGATTGTACTTGTGGCAATTAACCCTGCAACAATGCAGATTGCCACAAAAAACACTAAATACACCACAAACGACGTATCGTTCATCAGTTGATTAATCGTTTCAATCGGCTCTTTTATAGGAAGTGATCTTGTTAACAGAAAATGACCTTCTGCAATAGATCCTGTCATGATAAAAGCACTCAATGGCTTATGCCAGTAATTAACACCTGTCTTCTGGTGCTTTGAATAGTAAAGAAGCATAAATGCAAACAAAAATAAGGAAAAGATAAATAATACAGATATAAAAAGAAAACCGCTATGAAACGTCAGATTATGATTTAACGAATACATGCCAATAATATAATTGGATAAAACGGACATCGTAAGCAGCATGCTGCATTCTATCACTTTTCGCAGAGAAATCGCGTCAGCAGAAACAGCTAAAAAACCCATAGCAGCCAAAGCTACACCTAGTACGAATGATAAAATCGTCAGCGATATATTATAAGAAGTGGAACCTGTATGATCAAAGGAAAGGATTCCAAAAAAGTTCATCGTCCAGACAGCCGTCCCCATCGAAAAGCTGCTTCCTAGGAATAGGAACTTTTGATTACGTTTAGATGTACGCAGCATCGTTAATAAATCCAGTGCTGTGTATGATGCAATGAAGGTGAGAATACATGCAATTAACAAAAGGATTGGATTGGATGAACTAAATACTTGCCCCACTTGGCACCAGCTCTCTATAGTTGTCTTTAAATTGGTGTTCTTTTCCTATAAGTGTAAGTCAAGTTACCTGGTTTTGTCGATAGAACTTTAGATAATTTACATGCATTCATTATCTTTACAGCATCTGACCCTCTCACAAAACTGTAAAATCTCTCCACATTTCCGGCAGCAGTCCTTGGTATTTCGGTGTCAAATATCGATCATCTACCAAAATAATCATCCCATAATCTTGTTCGGAACGAATTAACCGGCCACCAGCTTGAAGAACCTTATTCATACCAGGATAGGTATAAGTATAATCAAATCCATTCTTTCCACGTCTTTGAAAGTGTTTATTCATTAGTTCTCGCTCCTCGCCCAACTGCGGCATTCCGACACCAATAATAAAAACACCATTGAGACGATCTCCAATCAGGTTAATTCCTTCTGCGAACACACCACCCAAAACAGCAAACCCTACAAATAGTCCTTTATCACGTTCTTGAAAGGCATTCAAGAACGCTACCCTTTCTTCTTCAGACATACCACTTGTTTGCATCCTACATTCATCAGAGAAAACAGCCTTGAATTCTGTGAATACGGCATTCATATATTGATAAGAAGGAAAGTAAATCAAGTAATTACCCGTTTTGCCCACTAACATTTTTTCAATTAATCTTATAATTGGTCTGTATGACTTTTCCCGATCATGGAAACGCGTGGATAAGGGTTTGATATATACATCGTTTTGTTCCTTGCGAAAAGGAGAAGCCACTGTGATTGAATAATCTCCCTCCTTGCCTCCAAGCATCTCTGTAAAAAAAGGAAGCGGATGTAACGTAGCAGAAAAATAAACCCTCGCCTTAAAGCCGCTGGCCATTTGGTCCAGCGCGTGGGAAGGATCCAAACAAAATAGTTTCACTTCCACTTCATTTTTACTAACTCTATAAAAGGTTTGATAGTGGGTATCATATAATTTAGCAATCCGTAAAAATGATTGAACGTCAAAATATGTCTCAAGAAGCTCCGAATCATCTAACGAATTCTGCGTGATTAACAGGCGTTCAGCTTCTTCGATAAAGTGATTGAGCAATTCCAGTAAATCATCAGGTAATGTATCTTCTGCCCAACTTTGTTGTTCAGCCTGCTTACGTATCGTAATAAACCACGCATTGATCTCCTTTGCGGCTTTCGACAAAGCTTTATGACTTGTAAAGCTGCGCTTTACAGACAGAAAGGTTGATTTAATTAATTCAGCAGAGAACATCTCTCTGCCTCGATCGACGAGATTAT
>NZ_JAZVJO010000162.1:0-3177 GCF_059453735.1 Peribacillus sp.
AGCACGTAAATAATCCGATTACTAGAATGATTGAGCTCAAACCTGGAGATAAAAAAATACTCACTACCGTAACAAGAATCATCCATGGAATAGAAGAAATGATATCAACAAGTCTCATAAGCACACTATCTATTCTTCCTCCAAAATACCCACTAATTGTTCCAATAAGAATTCCTATACTGGTTGATAGAATCATAGCCATAATCCCAATAAGTAAAGAAATTCTTCCTCCAAATAAAGCCCTCGTAAAATAATCCCGCCCTAATTCATCTGTCCCAAACAAATGAACAAGACTAGGTTTTTCCATAATATTGCTGATATTAACTTCATCGGGATCAAAAGGTGACACAAAGGCAAATATAGACATCATGATGATAACCACTAAAAATAGTAATGATAGACAGGCAGGAAAACTATTCTTTAATTCATTTTTAATAAGATGAAATTTCCTCATTCTATCATTCACCTCATTCCCTTAATACGTGGATCAATCAAGACATACAAAATATCCGACAATAAGTTTCCGACAATCACCAAAAAGGAAGAAAGAAGCATTACAGCCATTACAACAGGATAATCAAATCCCTGGATTGCTTTTACAAAATAGGGACCAATACCTGGCCAGCCAAATATTGTTTCCGTTACAAATGCTCCCGTTACAAGAATTGGCAAAGACATACCAATAATCGTTACTACAGGAAGTAACACATTTCTTAATACATGATGTATTAGTATTTTCCAATCTGATTCCCCAAAAGCTCGTTGAACCATAACGTAATCCTCACTCATTTGCCCAACAGTAGACGAACGAACATATCGTGTTAGTTCTGGTAAAAAAGCCACCGTTAATACAAGTGTCGGCATTACTAAATGACTAAGCAAATCTAGTAAATTCCCCTCTTGACCTACTGAACCCATGCCAAGAATAGGGAACAAGCTCAACCGATAACCAAACAGATAAATGACAATCATAGCAAACCAAAAGCTTGGAATAGCCATGCCAATTGAACAAAGTCCATCAATGAGCTTATCTGCCCATTTCTCTTTTTTCCATCCTGCTATTAATCCAAGTCCTATCGCTAACACGATGGCAATTAGATAAGCTGGCAGAACCAGCAATATTGTATTGGGTATTCTTACTGTAAGATCATCGGTGATACTTTGATGAGTCACAAGCGAATAACCAAATTCACCCTGTAAAATCCCCGAAATCCAATGGAAATATTGGATATAGCCAGGATCATTTAATCCATATTTCACTTTGATTAGTTCTACTGTTTTCTCACTCATATTAGGTGTCGTCATAGCATCAATCGCATCATACGGTGCCAATTGCATTAATGTAAAACAGATGACGGTTATGATAAATAGTAACGGGACTGCTATGAATATCCTTTTTATTATGTATTTTAACAAGTCTATTCCCCTCTTCTCACAAGCATCATTCAAAAAGGAACCCCGCCATAGAGAAACTATGATAAGGGTTCCTATTCATACAAGAAATGTTCTTATTTAAAATAAAGCTTAGACATATCTTCAAACGTATAAACCGGCACCAAGCCCGCCTCTTCGATCCCACCAACCTTTGAATCGATTACCAGCAGCCTTTTATTTTCAACTATAGGATAGAAAGCAGCATCATCAATAATAATTTGTTGAATTTCTTCATATATGGCTTTCCGTTTTTCTGTATCAATTTCAATACGACCTTTATTAAATAGTTCATCTACCTTTAAGTTACTGTAGTGCATGTAGTTACTGCCACTCCCCGTAACAAACAAGGAATTGAATGTATCAGGATCGATGCCCATGATGTAACCATTCATAAACAGGTCAAACTCCTCATGTTCTGTTTCTAACTTCTTAAACATGGCTGTAGCATCCATTCCAACCAATTGTAAATTCACACCAACTGCTTTTAAATTCTGCTGCAGAACTGCAGCTTGTTTTTGATTAAAGAGATTATTAGATACATAGGCCAACTTTAAGGTTAAGTCCTTAACACCGGCTTCCTTTAATAAACTCTTTGATTTTTCTACATCAACTTCATACTTTTCTACATCTTCAGTGTAGTATGTTGCTTTTCGCGGAAGAATGGAATAGGCAGGTTCAGCAAAATCTTTAGACAGATAGCTTGCATCAATCATATCCTGCTTATTCATTGCATAGGCCAGCGCTTGGCGTACCTTCTTGTCTTGGACTTTTTTAGAAATCATATTATACGCTAAATACCCTACACGGCCTTCGTCATATGGTGTAATCGTAACATTATCATTTCCTTTGAACTTTTCTACATCAAAAGGAGAGATAACCATTGCGTCAAATTCGCCTTTTTGCATAGCTACTACTGCAGAATTCGCATCACCATATATTTTATAAACAATTTGATTAATTTTTGGTTCTCCTAAGTAGTAATCTGAGTTTTTCTCGAACGAAACGCTTTCTCCTGCTTTATACTCTTTAAACTTATATGGACCTGTTCCAACTGGAACTGCATTTTTTGCACTTGTCGCAATATCTTTTTCTCCTTCATAAATATGTTTAGGCATAATAAAGATATTACCTAGAGCTTCTATGCCGCCCATACTAACTTCTGGGATCAAAAATTCAACTGTATATTCGTCTATTTTCTTTACTTGAACTGGTTTTTCATTAAAGATTAATTGGCTGCGCGCCCATCCGCCATTATCTTCTTTTAACATTTGCTCGTAAGTAAAAACTACATCATCCGCTGTAAAAGGTTCCCCATCATGCCATTTTACATCTTCACGCAGTTTTGCTGTAAGGGTCTTTTTATCATCAGATACTGTCATACTTTCAGCGAGAAAATATTCGATATCCTCACTACCGTTATACATATATAGTGGTGAATAAATCGCCTTAATCGTCATTAATCCATAACGATCTCCAGTAGTTATTGTATTAACGGAGTTCCCAGGATCTCCATCGATTCCATAAACAAATGCATCTTCCTCTGACTTCTTATTGGTTGAAGTCTTTTCATCATTTTTAGATGAACAACCTGTAATCAATAAAAGAAGAATGAGTACGGTCACTAACCAAATCGGTTTTTTCATTTTTTGAATTCCCCCTAAGTAATATTGCCCGCCTTTAATTCCAATTAATATAATCGGAATTAATCAATTAATTATAATTGGATTATTTGTAAAATTCAAC
>NZ_JAZVJO010000163.1:0-6751 GCF_059453735.1 Peribacillus sp.
GTCAATCGATTGAAGCATTTTATCTCTCGTGTGAGCATATGAAGCCATTAGCAGTTGGTTTAAATTGTGCAACCGGACCGGAATTTATGATTGATCATATTCGAACACTCGCTGCGTTATCTAATTCAGCCGTCAGTTGTTACCCAAATGCAGGTCTTCCGGATGAAGAAGGACATTATCATGAAACGCCGGAATCACTTGCTCAAAAAATGAAACAATTTGCAGAAAAAGGCTGGATAAATATCATCGGCGGCTGCTGTGGCACTACACCAGCACATATTGAAAAATTATCCGCTTCGATAAGAGATATTAGGCCAAGGACGCTCCCTGATGAGCCGCATACGCATGCGGTAAGTGGAATCGAACCATTGCTATATGATGACTCCATGCGTCCTCTATTCGTCGGAGAACGGACGAATGTGATTGGTTCAAGGAAATTCAAGGAATTAATTCGCGGTAAACATTATGAACAAGCGGCTGAAATAGCCCGTGCTCAAGTGAAAAAAGGGGCACATGTGATTGATATTTGTCTGGCAGACCCGGATGGCGATGAACTCGGTGATATGAAGGAATTTGTCACTGAGGTCGTAAAAAAAATTAAAGTTCCATTGGTGATAGATACAACAGATGAAGCGGTGCTTGAACAAGCGTTGAAACATTCTCAAGGGAAAGCGATCATTAACTCCATCAATTTAGAGGATGGGGAGGAGCGATTTGAAAAAATTGTCCCCCTTATTCATCAATATGGAGCGGCGGTTGTTGTCGGGACCATTGATGAAGTAGGGATGGCTGTTAGTGCCGAACGAAAACTGGAAATAGCCAAACGTTCAGTGGACTTACTTGTCAATAAATATAAGCTCAATCCAAAGGACCTTATTTTTGATCCATTGGTCTTTCCAGTAGGGACTGGGGACGAACAGTATATTGGTTCTGCCTTAGAGACGGTAAAAGGAATTCAAATGATTAAAGAGAATCTGCCGGACTGCCAGACTATCCTTGGAATATCAAATGTCTCTTTCGGTCTACCAGGAAGAGGACGAGAAATACTTAATGCCGTTTATCTCTATCATTGTACAAAGGCAGGGCTCGATTATGCCATCGTGAATACGGAGAAACTTGAGCGATTTGCCTCCATCCCGGCAGATGAAGTCACGCTCGCTGAGGAACTGCTTTTTAAAACAACAGACAAGGCGCTAGCTTTATTCACAGAATTTTACCGAGGCAAAAAAGCAGATAAAAAGGAAAACATAGCAAAGCTTCCTCTTAACGAAAGGCTGGCGAACTATATTATTGAGGGTACAAAGGAAGGCCTTGTTCCTGATTTGGATCTCATTCTTAAGGAAGGAAAGGCACCCCTTGAGATCATAAATGGACCCTTGATGGATGGAATGAGTGAGGTTGGTCGTTTATTTAATGATAATCAATTGATCGTCGCTGAAGTGCTTCAAAGTGCGGAGGCGATGAAAGCTGCAGTTGCCCATCTTGAACCGTTTATGACAGCAGAAGCCCAAAGCAGTAAAAAAGGTAAGATTCTGCTTGCAACAGTAAAGGGTGATGTCCATGATATAGGAAAAAACTTAGTGGAAATTATTCTTTCCAATAATGGCTATGAGGTAGTTGATTTAGGGATAAAGGTAGGGTCACAAAGTATTGTTGAAGCGGTAAGACTTCATCAACCGACCGCAATAGGCCTCTCTGGATTACTTGTTAAATCGGCTCAGCAAATGGTACTCACTGCTCAAGATTTAAAGCAGGCCGACATTGACTTACCGATACTGGTAGGAGGTGCTGCGCTGTCACGTAAATTTACCGATTTCAAGATTTCTCCTGAATATGGAGGATCCGTAATTTATTCTAAAGATGCTATGGACGGACTTGCAACGGCAAACTCGTTGCATGATGAAGAGAAAAAAGAGATTTTCCTTGAACAGCATGAAAGCAGACGTCAAAAAGCAAAAGAAAATGCAATTGCCGCCGCAGCGCTGCCTAAGCCTAAACCAAAACTCTCGACATCACCTGCAATCGAACCTGCACCAGTGCAAAAGCCAGTTGACCTAAAACGCCATGTTCTGCGGAATTATCCATACAAACTGGTGGGGCCTTATATTAATAGACAGATGTTGATCGGGCATCACTTGGGGTTGAAAGGGAAGGTAGCTGAGCTGATTAAAGCAGGCGACAACAAGGCAGTTGCTCTAAATCACTTAGTAGATGAATTAATCACGTTTTTACAGGATCAAGAAGAATATACAATCAATGCCGTTTATCAATTTTTCCCCGCTCAGAGTGATGGAAATAAAATAATTATATACAATCCAGAGAACCACAATGAAATACTCGAAATGTTTGATTTTCCACGGCAGGAAACAAGCCCGAATTTATGCCTTGCTGACTTCCTGAAACCTGTCAGCTCGGGAGTGATGGATTATGCAGGATTTTTTGTAGTATCAGCAGGGAAGCATGTTAGAAAGTATGCTGAAAAATGGAAAGTGGAAGGCGACTTCCTAAAAAGCCATGCAATCCAGTCACTTGCATTAGAAACAGCTGAGGGATTTGCGGAGCGGCTCCATCAGCTGATGCGGGATGACCTTCATATCAGCGATCCGATTGATATGACGATGAAAGACCGTTTTGCCGCTAAATATACCGGTCAACGTTTTTCATTCGGTTATCCAGCCTGTCCAAATCTCGAAGATCAAGAAAAGTTATTCCGTTTGCTTAAACCAGAAGATGTGGGCATTCAGTTAACGGAGGGCTATATGATGGATCCAGAAGCATCTGTGTCCGCTATGGTATTTGCTCACCCACAGGCTCGGTACTTTAATGTAGAACGGTGATGAGGGTTACAGCGGGTTTCTGGTTCAATTGGAGCTTTATCTCTTAGAATAAGAATCCATTCTCAGAGATAAACCATCTGTAGAATATATAGATCTTTCTTTCATTTAATTAGTATAATTAAATGAAAGAGAGGTTTTTTTGTATTGGAAAAAAATTCGTTGAATGAAGAAGAAATGAACCTTAGGCGAAGCAAGAGAAATCGTTTGTGAAACAAAAAATGTAGGTCTTGGATTGATTTTTTAACGGTAGAAGAAAAAAATTGATCGTTAATTCTTTAGAGGAAGAAGAGATATGTGTATATTAGGATGATAAAGGATTTGATAAATGCCCTTTAATTTTTGTCAGTTGAGTGTGGATTTTTCTTTATTTACGTAAATTTTCTGATTCTTTTACTGGATAATTTACCCTTTTGGTGTATGTTTAGGATAACTAAAATAAATAAGTACGCAGGAATGGCTGCGTTAGTTGAAAGGAATGTCTAATGAGAAGGATTATTTTATCGACAGAGAGTGGAGCGGATTTACCGAAAGAACTGGTTGAAAAACATCAAATACAAGTAGTGCCGATGCACGTCATCATGGATAGCAAAGATTATTTAGATGGGCAGTTATCTGTAGAGGAAGTTTTTGATTATTATAGTCGTACCAAAAAAATACCATCCACAACAGCGACAAATGTATATGAGTATCATGAGTTATTTACGAAAATTAGAGTAAATTTTCCTGATAGTATCATTATTCACATTGGATATACGTCAAAAGCATCTTCTTCCTTTCAAAGTGCGTTAATTGCTGCGGAAGATTTTGAAGATGTTTTCCTAATCGATACGCTAAACGTCACAGGAGGTTTAGCTGCAATCGTCATGTATGCGGTAACTATGCTAGAGGAAGAACCTTCGATTAGTCATGTACACTTAATAGAAAAAATTGAATCCGTGGTTCCAAAAACAAAGCTTGCTTTCATTCCAGGCAGCTTAGACTTTCTACGAGCAGGTGGACGGGTAAGTAACGTAGCTTATATTGGAGGGTCCTTGTTAAAAGTTAAGCCCTGCATCGAATTAAAAGAAGGAAAGCTTGTATCAACTAAAAAATATCGTGGGAATATGAGCAAAGTTGCGGAAAAACTCATGCGAGATTACTTAAACCAGTACGATATTGATAGAAAACAGCTGTATTTGATCTACTCTATCGGACTTGATGAAAGTATTAAGAGACGAATGGATGAAATCACTAAGGAAACAGGTTTTGAAAATGTAACATGGATGCAAGCCGGTGCAATGATTTCTACCCATGCTGGACCTGGAGGTTTTGGGATTGCAGGACTAGAAAATTCGAAATAGCTTTGAAAAAAACATCTTGGGACGTAAAAAATTATCATGAGCTGCCCCATGTATGATGAATTCAGAAGCATCTGTGTCCGCAATGGTATTTGCCCATTTACATGTTCGGTACTTTAATGTGGAAGGTGAACTCAGAGCTAGAATAATTAATAGTAAAGCCCAAAAACCTTCCTTTCATTTAGTATCAATAAACTAAATGAAAGGAAGGTTTTTTATTGGGCAGCTAATGTTGAATCATACCAAATTGGTAATTTAGAAGGGATAAACATTCCTTTAGAGAACTAGTTAAAATGAACTAAGATCTGAGGGGGTGGGAATGTTGGTTGTAAAAGGATTATTAAGAGGAGGAATACCTTTCATCGTTATGGGAGGTATTGCGTTATTACTTTATTTTCAAGGGAAATATTCGGATGCTAAAAGTACATTTTTGACTGGATTAATCATCTTCTTTGTAAGTGCTGCCTCTGTTATTTATAACATAGATAAATGGAGTTTAACGAAACAAAGCGGATTCCATTTTATACTTATGCTTATAACCATTTATCCTCTTCTTTTAGTAAGCGGCTGGTATACTGTGACATCCGTATTTGATGCGTTCATCGTTTTTATTAGTTTTCTCTTAGTTGGCCTACTTTTATGGCTTGTCTTTTTTATGTTAGCTAAATACTTTTCCTGGTAAATACTGATTCCCCTTCTGACTGACAATTTCCTTGTATGAGATTCTTTATGCTGTGCAACTTAGTAGTAAAGGATGGTGCAATTATATGAAGAAGTGTTTATTTTTACTACTTTGTTTCTTTTTTATGTTTACCCTGGATACTGCAGCAGCTAATCAGCATCAAGAGGAGTTTATCCCAGAGGAGATTCAGCCTCTTGTTCAGAGTTGGCAAAATAAGGGGCAGAAGACAGCTTATTTAACCTTTGATGATGGTCCATCGTTAAATACCTTGCCAATTTTAGATATCTTAGATAAATATCAGGTTAAAGCCACGTTTTTTGTAATGGGCAATGAAGAAGGGTACGCAGTGGGGGCTTATCAGGAAATGGCAGCAAGAGGTCATACATTAGCTTTACATACCTTCTCACACGATTATGAAGTCGTATATGGGTCTAGGGATAAGTATTTTGCAGACATGGCTCTTCTAGAAAAAATGCTGAAAAAGTATGGTGTGCATTCAAGAATCGTACGTTTTCCAGGCGGTTCAAGGAATCTTGCCGTGCAGCGTAGTCCGAAAAAGGAAGTGCTGGCTTCAATAAAATCCGAACTTAAAAAAAGAGGGTACATTTATTTTGATTGGGATATTGATTCAACAGACGGCTACAGTCCATCTGTCAGTAAACAAACAATCGTTTCAAATGTTCTGAACGGTACAAAAGATCAAGAACAAATTGTGATTCTCCTGCATGATATTAATAGTATGAAGAATACTGTTCGCGCACTGCCAGATATTATTACAGGACTTAAAGCAAAAGGATACCAATTTGACTCCATCAATGAATACACAGAAAAAGTACAATTTGGGGAAAGTCCGTAAGATGCAATACGTCAAGACTGTTTGAATTCAAATATATGTTTATAATAAGAAGGTGATGGTAAAAGATACAGATAGTCAGATACTGAAAGGATTCGATTTGAAACATGATACCCTCATTGTTTTTGGCCCATGGAACTCCTCTGCTCCTTACAGAGGAAAATCCTTATACACTTTTTTTAGAAAATTATGCACAGCAACTTCCAAGACCTTCAGCTATTCTCGTCTTCAGTGCACATTGGGAGAGCGGGGAACAAGCCGTAACAGCCTGCAGACAGAATGGTATTATTTATGATTTTGCTGGAGGACCTGATGAGTTATATCAAATGACATATTCGGCTCCTGGAGAACTAGAACTTTCTGATCATATAATAACCTTATTATCTAAAATAGGAATATATTCAGTGATGGATGATACACGCAGGTTAGATCACGGGGCATGGGTACCGTTAAAAATCATGTATCCGAATGCGGATATTCCCGTAATTGCTTTATCAATAAATCCAGAACTGCCTTTGTCTTATCAATATGAAATCGGCAAAACACTTGCCAAATTAAGAGAAGAAGATGTTTTAATTATTGGCAGCGGTGGAACGAGTCATAATTTGGAGCAATTTCAATATAATATCGGTGTCGCAGAAGGGTGGACCGTACGATTTGAGGAATGGCTGGAAGATAAGGTAGTTAAATGGGATACTGATGCACTATTTAATTTTAAAAAATTAGCGCCATTCGCTAGTTTAGCAGTACCTACTATGGAACATTTTATTCCATTTATCATTGCAATGGGTTCAGGCCATCAGGAAAAGCAGCCAGAGCTGCTGCATAGAAGCTATCAATATGGGAATTTAAGTTTAACTGCATGGAGATTTTAGGTTGATAGATTGATTAAAGTTGCTTTAAAATAGCTAGTGCTGGAAAATATAGAGAACACTGCTGTATACTAATGTAGTAGCTTTTGTTAAAATATATAATTTGCAAAAATAGGACTTATTTCAGGAAAAAGGAATGTAAACGCTATAATAAATGACGTGAAGCAGAA
>NZ_JAZVJO010000164.1:0-3603 GCF_059453735.1 Peribacillus sp.
GCTGTCTCCTATCAGTACCTTAAAGGGAGGCACTATGAACTTACTCTTTTGAATAAGCTTGAAAGGTATTACACTATTATTAAGGGTTTTATCAAAGGTTAATCCCCTAGTCTTAAACAATAGCATGATTTACTCTTGGAAGGAACCACCATTTTTCCAGTTTTTATACAAAAAAATTTCCGACTAGATTTTCTAGTCGGGAATTTTAGTGAAACACGTATTTAGTATGCGCTCCAGCCTGAATCAGCCGCAATAACTTGTCCATTAACAAAGCTTGAATCATCAGAAGCTAAGAATACGGCTACTTTTGCGATTTCTTCTGGCTTGCCCATACGTGGATTGATTGCCATACCCGTTTGTTGACGAGCTGCACCAAAGTGATTGATATTTGTCATAGTTGAAGAAATATTCGTTTCAACCCCACCAGGTGCAATTGCATTACAACGAATGCCATTTTTCGCATACATGTATCCAGTGTTTTTAGTGAAACCAACAACCGCATGTTTAGAAGCTGTGTAAGCACCGCCTGCTCGAGCTCCGAATAAACCGCCTGCTGAAGCGATATTTACAATCACACCGCTTTCTTTTTCCAAGAAGATTGGCAGAACTTTACGAGTAGAATACATAAC
Source organism: Peribacillus sp. (assembly GCF_059453735.1). NCBI lineage: Bacteria > Bacillati > Bacillota > Bacilli > Caryophanales > Bacillaceae > Peribacillus > Peribacillus sp. Next base: position 630 of record NZ_JAZVJO010000164.1, read on the forward strand.
ACTGCTCGTATTAATGGCAAAAATACGGTCCCAATTTTTTGTTTCGATATCAGCTGCTGGTTCCATATTATCCATGATCCCAGCATTATTTACTAAAATATCAACCGTACCGTATGTACTAACAGTTGTATCGATTAGCTCGTTTATTTCTTCTTCTGATGCTACGTTTGTTTTAATCGCAAACGCCGTTCCCCCAGCAGCCTTAATTTCTTCTACAGTTGCTTCAGCGCCTTCTAAATTTAAATCAGATACAACCACTTTAGCTCCCTCAATCGCATAATGCGTTGCGATTTGTTTCCCCATTCCTGAAGCTGCCCCAGTTACGATTGCTACTTTATCTTGTAATTTCATGTTAATTCCTCCATTTTCATCCACTTATTTTAATGAACAAGTGTTTAATTAGTACTATAATTATAGTATAATCATTTCTTAAATGTTTCAATCAGCAAATATAAGACCAAATGTTCATTACTATACATATTCTTCTAAATTGTTCAATTACCTTTATTTTATAGCTAGGAGCGAGTATGCATGTGTAAAAATTCGTTAACAGACCGAAGAATCAAGAAATCTAAGAAAGCCATTAAAGATTCATTCCTTCTATTGATGAAAGAAAAAGATGTTAGAGAAATAACGATAACCGAAATTGTCAAAGCTGCAGACCTTAATCGAGGAACCTTTTATAATAATTTTCATTACAAAGAGGATATATTAGATGAAATCATGGATGATGTGATGCATGATTTTATCATCTCCTACCGTGAGCCCTATCAGCATAAGGAAACCTTTAATATTAAAGACCTGACATCTTCAACCATTAAAATTTTTGAGCATGTGGCTTCCCATAAAAACTTCTATACACTGATTGTTAAATCAACCGTATGGTCTACCTTTCAAATGAGAATCTGTCATGAACTGAAAAGACTTCCTCTTCAGGATTTGATGGACTCGAAACAAAACACCACGATTAATATTGAACTCTTCTCAAACTACCAAGCCCATGCCATCTTAGGGATGATTATTGAATGGATTCATGATGAGTTTAACTATAGTCCCGAGTATATGGCTGAACAGTTGGTTCTAATTCTTAACTATAATCCTATGCAAACCATTGTGATTAAACAACCTGACTATCCGGACATACGTTAAGGCCATCCTCTAGGATGGCCTCATCTTTATTAATTAATCTCGATATAGTAATTTTTCTCCAGCGATGCCAGGATGGGTCATTTCATATGGATCAAGAATAAGATTTAATTCTTCCTCTGTTAATACATCATGCAAGAGGCAAAGTTCTCGAACAGACTTTCCTGTCGCTGTCGCTTCTCTCGCAATTCTTGAGACGATTTCATACCCCAAATGTGGATTGACTGCGGTAATAATCCCGATACTATTTTCAACATTCATCTTAAGTCTTGCTTCATTGGCTGTAATACCTATCAAGCAGTGATCCGTAAACGCCCGGAAGCCATTATTCATAATACTGATAGATTGAATCAGATTAAACACAAGAACCGGCTCCATGACGTTTAACTCTAATTGACCTGCTTCAGAAGCAAGACAAATGGTATGATCGTTTCCAATCACTTGGAAGGCTACTTGATTAATCACTTCAGGCATAACTGGATTCACTTTTCCTGGCATGATGGACGAACCCGGCTGACGAGCTGGAAGATTAATTTCTCCAAAACCTGCTCGAGGTCCTGATGCCATAAGGCGTAAATCATTAGCGATTTTGGACATGTTCATCATACAAACCTTCAATGTCGCAGAAACTTCTGTATAGGCATCCGTATTTTGCGTAGCATCAACGAGATGTTCTGCATTTTTCAACGGAAAACCGGTAAGGTCCGCTAAATGCTTGACGACACTTAGTATGTATTTAGGCTGTGCATTTAAGCCAGTGCCGACTGCCGTTGCACCCATATTGACTTCGTATAAATGCTCTCTGCTGTTTTCGATACGTTTAATATCACGGGCAAGGACGCGGCTGTATGCTTCGAACTCTTGGCCGAGTCGAATAGGTACGGCATCTTGAAGATGCGTTCTGCCCATTTTAATAACATGATCAAACTCCTGCCCTTTGTTTACAAACACCGTATGCATCTTTCTCATCGTAACTAATAGTTTTTCTAATAAAGAAAGCGTTGCAATATGTATCGCTGTTGGAAAGGCATCATTCGTGGATTGAGCCATATTGACATGATTATTCGGACTTAAACTGAAATAATCTCCACGTTGCTTTCCAAGAAGCTCTAAGCCACGATTTGCTATCACTTCATTCATATTCATATTGATAGATGTCCCTGCGCCGCCTTGAATCGGATCGACAATAAACTGCTCGTGCATCTTACCCTCAATAATCTCATCAGCAGCCTGGACAATCACATTGCCTAACCCTTCATATAACCTGCCAATTTCCATGTTCGATATAGCAGCTGCCTTCTTAACAATGGCCATTGCTTTAATTAATTCTTCATGGATATGGTACCCGGTGATTGGAAAATTCTCAACGGCTCGTAAGGTTTGAATTCCATAATAGGCGGTAACATCTACCTCTTTAGAACCCAAGAAATCTTTTTCTACACGAAATGAAACTGGTGTCATAAAAGCGCCTCCATTTATTAAACTCTGTATTATCATTTCATATAGGTACCAATAGGTAAAGGAAATTATTTTCCACAAAAAACATTATATTACTTGACTTAGGACGCCACATCAGATCCAGTTTGCAAACCAAGCTACATAATCAGCAGCCGGCAGAAATAACACCTGTGCAGCCAGTGTCCCAACGAATTTTGACGTGATCATCGTTAAGGAATAGCTTTTTAAATAGATGTATTTGTTTGGTTCTCTCATTAGACGATCGGCCAGCCAGGATGCTTTCGAATCGGACGGGAATAACACATCGCCAGACGGGATTATTAGGTTTTTCAGGAAAAATCATGTGGATATACCCCCACCCGATTGTGTA
>NZ_JAZVJO010000165.1:0-1916 GCF_059453735.1 Peribacillus sp.
GCCTTGTTGCCGCTGGTCATCGTATGGATTGGGATTGATGAAGGAGCCAAGATTTTCTTAGTCATTATCGGCGTCCTTTTCCCAATTTATATCAATACCTTTCATGGCATCCGCAATGTCGATCATGACTTAGTAGAGATGGGAAAAATGTATAAACTTAAAGGGTGGAGGCTTTTCAAAGACATTCTTCTTCCAGGCGCACTCCCTTCTATATTTGTCGGACTTCGTTACGCACTTGGTGTGATGTGGCTGACCTTAATCGTCGCTGAAACAATTCCGACAGAAGTTGGTATTGGCTACCTAGCAACGAATGCTCGTGAATTCATGCAGACAGACATTATTATATTGAGCATTATCATCTATGCCTTACTAGGGAAAATTGCCGATATCATTGCACAAATCGGAGAAAATTGGTCGTTAAAGTGGAATGTAAGCTACAACAAAGAGTTATAAGGGGATGAATGCGTAAGATGGAAAATCTAAAACGAATAGCTACCGATCCTTCTATTCAAATAGACATTGAAAAGGCAAGCAAGTCCTTTGGTGAAAAAGAAGTTTTAACAGACGTGACGTTAACGATTAATAAAGGAGAATTCATCGCCATTATTGGAAAAAGCGGCAGCGGCAAAAGTACGTTATTACGGCTAGTCGCAGGTCTTGAGACGCTGACAGAAGGAGAACTGCGATTTAACGGTGTCCCTTCGACTCAATCCACCGCGAACATCACCATGATGTATCAGGACTCGAGACTGCTTCCTTGGAAAAAAGTGAAAGAAAACGTCGGGCTTGGCCTTGATGGAAATTGGGAGGATAAAGCTGAAAAGGTGTTAGATGCAGTCGGATTATTGTCCTTTAAAGATGTTTGGCCGTCTAAACTTTCTGGCGGTCAAAAACAGCGTGTAGCGTTAGCAAGAGCCCTCATCCATGAGCCCTCTCTTTTACTACTTGACGAACCGCTCAGTGCACTTGATGCCTTAACTCGTTTGGAAATGCAGAATTTGATTGAAACCATTTGGAGTACGTCAGGTTTTACCGCGCTGCTTGTTACACATGACGTTCGAGAAGCCATCCGATTGGCCGACCGTATTGTACTCATAGAGGACGGAAGCATCGCGATGGATATCAAGGTACATGCTGCTAGGCCTCGGCATATGTCCGAAAGTAAATTATCTCTATTAGAAGAGGAAATTCTCGATCGTATCATAAACGGAGAGATGAATCATCCACGAAAAACGTCAAATTTATAACCATAGAAGGTTGTCGAGAAACCTCGACAACTTTTTTTAGCTTACTAGCATCCATTTTTACAAACCAGTGAATTCCCGGTATTTTAACAAAGGTAAGCATTTGTTTGTTATAATACGTGCAGGATACTGAGAAAGGAGTTACACCATGTCGATTCCTATTTTTATTCTTGGCTCTTTAGCCGAACAAAATAATTATGCTTATTCCATTTATAAAGGTGCCGCAGAAACGTTGGCGATTGTACAAGTAAGCGGTTTAACCGAAAGTAAGTTATATTATCATTTCGAGGCGCTTCATAAGCGTGGTTACGTTGAAACGGTGGAAGTTCTGAAAGATCCAAGACGGCCAGAAAAAACTATGTACCAAATTACTGATGCCGGTCGATTAGAGCTTGAAAAGAAGATTTATACAATTTTTAAACAGTCAACCGATGTCGGCGAGCTTTATTCAGCACTTATTTTTATTAAACATGTAGATATCGATGAAGTTCTCTCCATTTTTGGCGCGAACATTGACAAACAAAAAAAGCGATGGACGCCTTCTTTAAAGGATAAAGTCCCGCAAGAAGTGCTTAATAAAAGCAAACATTTACCTTTTATTGTTGAACACGCAACCAGGTATATTGATTTCCGAATTGAATGGTTAGAAAGATTATTCACCTACATAAAAAG
>NZ_JAZVJO010000166.1:0-4916 GCF_059453735.1 Peribacillus sp.
GAAGCCAGGCTTTATAAAACTATATTCATTGTTTTAATTAGTTTATATTTTTACTTGAAATTTTGGACTTTTCCTGACACAGCAATTATGTTGGCTATATTCGCTATGGCCCCTTTAATCCCGATTTTTTTATTTGATAAATTAGGTTTTTACATTATTTCTGCTTTAAATTTAATACTTGGTCCGATCTTCATCAACGTCATGTCTCAAACTAATCTACAAAATACATATATTTATATTTCGTTAGACGCCTTTGGCAATACACTTAACTTCATTGCTATACAAATAATTTTATTCTTTGTATTTATCAGTACGAATAATAGAATGGCCTCAGCAAAATCCTTTCACCAAGAACTTCAACAAGCCAAACAATTACATTCAGTTGGTCAAATGGCCGCCACGATAGCGCACGAAATAAGAAATCCTATTACAGTAGTAAAAGGATTTGCTCAATTATTAGATCAAAAAGAGGAATTAACCGAAACAGAAAAATTTTATATCCAGACCATGCTTACTGAACTTGAGTATACCCAAGTCATTATTAATGATTATTTATCATTAGCAAAACAGCAAACAGGTATTGTACAGGTCATAGCCTTAAATGATGAGATTAAAAAAACAGCAGATCTATTAACGAGCTTTGCTAATCAACGGAGTATAGGGATTGTACTCAAATCCAATCATGACTTAATTATTAAAATGGACCCAATTGAGCTTAAACAGCTTTTAGTCAATATTATTAAAAACGGCATTGAATCAATGGATAAAGCAGGTTTTATTACAATAGAAACTGAACAAGATCAGGATATGGCAAAAATAATGATCACTGATACAGGAATTGGGCTTACTAAGAATCAAATTGATGTTCTTGGCACCCCTTTTTACTCACTTAAGGAGCGGGGTACTGGCATTGGTTTAACTGTTTGTTATAATATTGTTCAAAAATATAAAGGAAAGATTGTTATTACAAGTAAATTAACGATTGGGACAACCTTCACCATATACATCCCTTTATGCTCGACATAAAAAGGCATCAGGTAAAAGTCTTTAATCGACTTATACCTGATGCCTTTTATTAAGGAATCATCCAAGATAATACACCATTTTGCATGAAGGTCATAATACCAATAAGGATAACTAGAAAAATACTATGCTTTATCGTAAAGCGGAATAACTCCGATTCTTTCCCCGCAAGACCTACTGCCGCACAAGCTACTGCTATTGATTGCGGTGAAATCATTTTGCCGGTAACTCCACCCGAAGAGTTCGCTGATACCGCAAGTACAGGGTCCATGCCAATAGAATTAGCAGTAACTTGCTGCATATTACCAAAGAGCAAGTTTGATGAAGTATCAGAGCCAGTAATAAATACACCAAGCCATCCGAGTATTGGAGAGAAGAATGGAAATAGAACTCCTGTTTTCGCTAATATCATTCCCATTGCTGTACTCATGCCTGAGGCATTCGTCACATACGCATATCCGACTACTGACGCGATTGTAATAATGGGAAATTTCAACTCATTTAGTGTCTCAGCAAAAGTAAGCAGCCAATCCCTCCAAGAAATTCGGAAAACAAATTTTGTTATGATCGCCGCAATAAGAACAGCAGTTCCAGCAGCTCCTAAAAACTCAAGTTTATAAAATGCCGACACGGCATCACCGTCAACATCTATAACTTTATTATTCAGTAAAGGAACATTAGGAATAAATGTAAAGACTTGTCCTATCGAATTAAGTCCAGTTAAAAATAGGTTACTTCCCTCATAATGTCCCGTTAAAGCTTCCTTAACTACTGGGATTCCCCAGATGGAAATGATAACAGTTAGAATTACGAATGGTGACCACGCTTTAAAAATTTGTCCGCCTGTATGTGCTTGATCCTCGTCGGGTTCATTCACAGCGAGCGTTGAAGCTAATTCTTGTTCAGCAGAAAAACGGTAAATTGTTTTTGGTTTCCAAAACTTAAGAAATACTCCTAATGCAAGAATTGATACTAAGGCTGACAGAATATCTGGAAGTTCTGGTCCGAGGTAATTTGAACTCAAAAATTGAGTGACAGAAAATGTAATACCGGTTACTAAAATCGCGGGCATTACTTCTAGTGCTTTTTTAAAGCCTGCCATAATGACAATTAAATAAAATGGAATGAATATTGATAAAAACGGCAATTGACGCCCTACCATTTTTGATATTTCTATTGCAGGAATTCCAGTAGGTCCTTCTAGTGCTAGGATAGGTGCTCCAATTGCTCCAAAGGCAACAGGTGCTGTATTAGCAATTAAGCATAACCCTGCAGCATATAACGGATTAAAGCCAAGCCCAACAAGTAGTGCGGCTGAAATTGCAACAGGCGCACCAAACCCAGCAGCTCCTTCAAGAAATGCACCAAAAGAAAAGGCTACTAATAATGCTTGCAGACGGCGGTCCTCAGTAATAGAAATGATAGAATTACGGATAATATCAAATTGCCCTGTTTTCACAGTCAGTTTATATAGAAAAACGGAACTGATAATAATCCAGCCAATAGGGATTATACCGTAAACAGCACCATGTGTAGCTGACATAACCGCCAATTGAGCAGGCATTCCGAATGCCGCTATAGCTAAAATCAAAGCAATCAATAACGTAGTCAGCCCTGCTATATACCCTTTCATTCTTTTAATTGCCAAAGCCCAGAAAAAATATAGTATTGGAATAACAGCAACTAACGCAGTCAGACCCAGATTTCCCCCTACTGCTGTTACGTTTTGTACAAATGGCATAACATACCTCCATTTTTAAAAACAGAATACAGTCATAAGTATACGCTTACATAATTAGGCACAATCACAATACAAAATATTTTTGAAGTTACCCCTGGCTGTTCCTGCTTTTACACAACTAACAGTCGTGAATGAAGATTTGCTTTACTCGACTCCCTGATTCATTATCGCAAAAGCCCGCCCTGCCTCTCTTCACCCCCCTTAGATTAACTTTATCAACCTTAAAACTTTTAATCTTTTACCCTATTCTATACAAATTGTAAATAGATTTCCATATATTTTTTGTTCTATCAAATAATTCTTTGAATTTATAATAATCTTGCTTGCCTACCATGATTGGATCTCTGTTTAGTGTTTAGTGGCCACGTTACCTTGAAGGTATGTAAAGTGCGTACTTTCTCTATTTTCTTGCTGCTTTTTAATTATTCCCGTCTGAGATGGCGATAATCCCGTCTCCAAACGAGTTATTCCCGTCTGTGGGAATACTAATCCCGTCTGAACATGCTTTATTCCCGTCTGGGACTGTTTTTAAGGGTTTACCTCATGCTATGACCTATTTCTTTATGAAGGGTATTTCAATTCAAACAGAAAAAAGACTTCGTATATGAAATACGAAGTCTTTCTAGTAATACCTGAGGCCGGACTTGAACCGGCACGCCTTACGGCACCGCATTTTGAGTGCGGCGTGTCTGCCATTCCACCACTCAGGCAAATAATTGGAGGCGGCAACCGGAATCGAACCGGTGGTAAAGGTTTTGCAGACCTCTGCCTTACCGCTTGGCTATGCCGCCAATATTTCTTGGAGCGGAAGACGGGGTTCGAACCCGCGACCCCAACCTTGGCAAGGTTGTATTCTACCACTGAACTACTTCCGCTAATGGCTGGGCTAGCAGGATTTGAACCTACGCATGACGGAGTCAAAGTCCGTTGCCTTACCGCTTGGCTATAGCCCATTAGTAACTATATATTAATTATATTTTCTCAAAAAAAAATGGGGCGACTGATGGGAATCGAACCCACGAATGCCTGAACCACAATCAGGTGCGTTAACCACTTCGCCACAACCGCCATGATAAGAGAAAAGTATTTAAATTTAATTTAAAAATGGCAGGGGCAGTAGGACTCGAACCCACACTGGAGGTTTTGGAGACCTCAGTTCTACCTTTAAACTATGCCCCTGTAAAGATGGTGGAGGGGGGCAGATTCGTACTGCCGAACCCTAAGGAGCGGATTTACAGTCCGCCGCGTTTAGCCACTTCGCTACCCCTCCATATAATACTGCTAGTAAACTTAAGAAATCAAGTTTATAATGGTGGCTCAGGACAGAATCGAACTGCCGACACAAGGATTTTCAGTCCTTTGCTCTACCGACTGAGCTACTGAGCCATAATAATAATGGCGGTCCGGACGGGACTCGAACCCGCGACCTCCTGCGTGACAGGCAGGCATTCTAACCAACTGAACTACCGGACCATTATGATTGCGGGGACAGGATTTGAACCTGCGACCTTCGGGTTATGAGCCCGACGAGCTACCGAACTGCTCCACCCCGCGATAATGGGAATTTTACTAACGTCACTTTTTTAAAAAATATGGTGGAGGATGACGGGATCGAACCGCCGACCCTCTGCTTGTAAGGCAGATGCTCTCCCAGCTGAGCTAATCCTCCAATATGTATGTGGTGACCCCTACGGGATTCGAACCCGTGTTACCGCCGTGAAAGGGCGGTGTCTTAACCGCTTGACCAAGGGGCCGTGAAGTAATGGCGGAGAGCAAGGGATTTGAACCCTTGAGACAGGGTTACCCGTCTACACGATTTCCAATCGTGCTCCTTCGGCCACTCGGACAGCTCTCCATTTGGCTCCGCAGGTAGGACTCGAACCTACGACCGTTCGGTTAACAGCCGAATGCTCTACCACTGAGCTACTGCGGAATAATATAGTGGTTTAAATGAATCTGCCTGGCAATGTCCTACTCTCACAGGGGGAGACCCCCAACTACCATCGGCGCTGAAGAGCTTAACTTCCGTGTTCGGAATGGGAACGGGTGTGGCCTCTTCGCCATCATTACCAGACATTATTCATTTTGAAAGACATTTATTATTATAATATCTTTTTGTTAAAAATTCAAGAACAATTTTACTTATTCTTTC
>NZ_JAZVJO010000167.1:0-1892 GCF_059453735.1 Peribacillus sp.
CAGACCGGATATTTTAGACCCAGCTCTACTTCGTCCTGGACGTTTTGACCGTCAAATTACAGTAGGTCGCCCAGATGTTAAAGGTCGCGAAGCAGTACTTCAAGTACATGCACGCAACAAACCTTTAGATGATACGGTCGACTTAAAAGCAATTGCGCAACGTACACCAGGATTCTCTGGAGCGGATTTAGAAAATCTTCTAAATGAAGCTGCCCTGGTAGCTGCTAGAAGAAACAAAACAAAAATTGATATGTCAGACATTGATGAAGCAACAGACCGAGTTATTGCTGGACCAGCTAAATCTGGGAAAGTAATATCTCCGAAAGAACGTAAAATTGTTGCCTTCCATGAGGCTGGACACGTAGTAGTAGGTTTAACACTAGATGACGCAGAAGTCGTTCATAAAGTAACTATTGTACCTCGTGGCCAAGCTGGTGGATATGCGGTAATGCTTCCAAAAGAAGATCGTTACTTCATGACTAAACCAGAGCTTCTGGATAAAGTTTCAGGATTACTTGGTGGTCGTGTTGCAGAGGATATCGTCTTTGGAGAAGTTTCTACAGGAGCTCATAATGACTTCCAACGTGCTACTGGTATCGTTAGAAAAATGGTTAAGGAATATGGTATGAGTGACAAGCTAGGACCAATGCAATTTGGTCAAACTCAAGGAGGAAATGTCTTCCTAGGTCGTGACTTTAACTCAGAGCAAAATTATTCCGATAAGATTGCATATGAAATTGATCATGAGATGCAAACAATGATCAAAGAGCAATACGAACGAACTAAACAGATCTTAACAGAGAAACGCGATTTGTTAGATTTAATCGCAAATACGTTATTAGATGTTGAAACGTTAGATGCTGCTCAAATTTTACATTTACAAGAGCATGGAACACTACCAGTTCGTGAATACGATCAAAACGATCAAAAGGTTGATTTGAGTAAGGAAAAGGATTCCGATGCTACAGGAGCTTCTTCTGATCCGACAATCGGTGATTTACCATCAGAAAAGGGCACGTCTCATGAGACAGGTCCTATTCTAGAAGAACGTACAGATAGTACTTCAGATCCAATTCAAGAAAAGCGTCCAACTGATAAATAAAATATATAGCTGAGTGATTTTCGTCTTTAGGCGAGTCACTCAGCTTTTTTATTTCTCGGGAAATATGGTATGATGTGTTGGAAATCTACGTAAAAGTGAGGAAAATCTTCATGATACTTGTGCTTGATACAGGAAATACAAATATTGTACTAGGAATTTACCATAATGATCAGCTGATTCATCACTGGAGAATGGAGACGGACCGTCGTAAAACAGAGGATGAGTTCGGGATGCAGGTCAAAGCACTCTTTTCTCATGTTAATATAACTTTCGAACAAATAGAAGGTATTATCATTTCCTCAGTAGTGCCGCCAATTATGTTCTCCTTAGAAGCTATGTGTAAGAAGTATTTTGGTATAAAACCCTTAGTTGTAGGTCCCGGTGTAAAGACGGGATTGAATATAAAATATGAAAATCCTCGTGAAGTCGGTGCCGATCGTATTGTTAATGCAGTAGCAGCTATTCATGAATATGGAGCACCTTTAATTATTGTGGACTTTGGTACTGCAACCACTTACTGTTATGTAAATGAAAAAGGTGAGTACTTGGGTGGTGCTATAGCTCCGGGAATCGGTATTTCAACAGAAGCATTATTTGAAAAGGCTAGTAAGCTTCCTAGAATTGAACTTACAACTCCAGAGCATGTAATCGGCAAAAATACAGTTTCCGCCATGCAATCTGGTATCGTATTTGGATACGTTGGGCAAGTGGAGGGCATTGTAAATAGGATGAAAAAAGTTTCTAAAGTGAATCCTAAAGTTATATCTACAGGAGGACTTGCTCCTTTAAT
>NZ_JAZVJO010000168.1:0-6042 GCF_059453735.1 Peribacillus sp.
AACTTAGCAAGTATAAATTAATAAACCCACTTGCTCATTAATTTCGAGTAATCAACTAATTCTTCTTTATTAAAGAACAAGCCGATTTCACGTTCAGCGCTTTCACTTGAATCTGAACCATGAATGATGTTTTTTCCGACAGTTACTGCAAAGTCACCGCGGATAGTAGCAGCTGCTGCATCCTTTGGATTTGTAGCACCCATCATTTGGCGTGCTGTTGCAATAACATTTTCGCCTTCCCAAACCATTGCAAAAACTGGACCAGACGTGATGAACTCTACTAATTCACCGAAAAACGGGCGTTCTTTATGTTCGCCGTAATGCTGTTCAGCCAACTCTTGTGTGATAAGCATTAATTTAGCTCCAACAAGATTAAAACCTTTCGTTTCAAAACGGGAAACGATTTCACCGATAAGATTGCGTTGAACACCATCAGGTTTAACCATTAAAAATGTTTTTTCCATTTGTATAATTCACTCCTAAAAGTATGTATGTATAAATTTGCCGCAAGACGACAAATCCCTCAAAAATATATCACTTATTTCCAATTATTGCAACACCTAATCAAAATTTACGATTGCCAATGTTCTTTGCAATTTCTGCTAACGTCTTTTTCGATCGTGATGCGGGCAGACCTTCTAGCTGTGCAAAGGCCTTCTTTAGATACATCTTACTGACTTCCCCTGCCTTCTCAATAGAACCAGTGGCTTTTATTGCTTCAATAATAACAGTCATCTCATCAAGTGATATCTGCTCATGCACCGTCTTAACTAGTGCTTTCAACTTTGGATCCTGCATGGCTATTAAAACAGGCAAAGTAATATTTCCTTGACGCAAGTCGCTTCCTGCAGGTTTTCCAAGCTCCTTTTCTGAAGCAGTGAAATCCAGAATATCATCCGTGATTTGATAGGACATTCCTACATAATAGCCAAATCGAAATAATCTCTGATGAATGTCTGCACTGGTACCGGCAGTTAGTGCACCAAGTTGACAGCTCGAAGCAATTAGAAGCGCTGTCTTCCTTTTAATGCGTCGAAAATAAGTGCGCCAAGTTTGGTCAAAATCAAATTTATCTTTGATCTGCTCAATTTCACCTAGGCACAGTTCTACCATTGTTCGTGCTAGAATTTTATGTGCCAATGGATCTTCAATCCTTGCCATAACCTCCAGAGCTCTGGCAAACATATAATCCCCTGTATACATAGCTACACGGTTATCCCATTTTGACTTAATCGTAGCCGAACCCCGACGTAAATCAGAGTCATCAACAACATCATCATGAACAAGAGAGGCAGTATGAATCAGTTCAAGTGTGACAGCAGCATTCTTCACTACATGAATATCATATTGACCAAACTGAGCAGCCAGCAATACAAAAACTGGGCGAATTCGTTTTCCCCCGGATTGCAGTAAATGCAGCGATGCTTCTCTTAGAACTGGAGATTCAGCCTGTATAGCTGCTTCTAATTCTTTTTCAATTAATTGCAGATCCGTATTCAAGAAAGAATACAACATTTTAAGTTTCATACATTCCACCCAGCTTTGTATAGGCTAACATTTTTGCTATTTTGATTTACTGCCATAATGAGAAGCAGCTACTCCGAACGTGTGCGCCTTATAGCTGACATTCTTAAATCCAGCAGCCTTAAACATTTCTTCTAATTGCTTCATTCCTGGAAAATCACGAGCAGATTCTTGAAGCCATGAATACTCTTTAAAACTCTTAGCAAATAACTTTCCGAATACCGGCATCACAAACCGGAAATAAAGCTGGTATCCCTGCTTAAAGATCGGCATCGTTGGTTGAGAGGTCTCAAGACATACCGCCATGCCCCCAGGCTTTAATACTCGGTTCATTTCCTTCAATACTTGCATATAATCCGGAACATTCCGCAGTCCAAAGCCTATGGTTACGTAATCAAAACTGTTGTCCTCAAAAGGCAGCTCCATGGCATTGCCATGCAGCAGCGTGATTTGCTTTAAATTCAGCTTTTTAACTTTCTCTTCGCCGATTTTCAACATATTCTTACTGAAATCAAGACCGTAAATTTCTCCTTCCGGCCCTGCTTGTTCAGCCATCGCAATCGTCCAATCAGCTGTACCACAGCATAAATCCAAGGCTTTTGCACCACGTGGAATGTTCATCTTCGCCATCGTAGCTGAACGCCATTTGATATGCTGTTTGAAGCTGATCAATGAATTCATTTTGTCGTAGTTTCCATATATTTTTTCAAAAACATGATGGACTTTTTCTTCCTTAGATTGTCCCATAGGTTATCCTTCTTCCACAAATGAATTAGCTTTAATGGCTGTTTCCTCAAGAATTGTATTAATCCATTGCTGGACAAAACCATTCTGGGAAGAAAGCTTCCCTGCGGCCTTTTTTGTCATACGTTGTGCATCTATAATACACTTGTCCATTTTTGTTGAAAGGTAGTTTAATTCAAGGCGGGTTAACTCTCTCTGTTGTGGGAAGTTTATTTCTGCTAACGCATTAAACACAAGAGATTGCCCTCCTGCTTTATATTGCATTTTTTCCAGATGGAGTCTGTTTAATAACAGCACGGCTCCTGCGAGCTCCATCCATTCCGGCTTTGCAAAATATTCAGCGAGTTTTTGAATTAACGACGATTCAATAATCTTTATACTTGAAACCAGCTTCTCTTCATCCGTAAAGGATTTTTGATAAAGCAAAATTTTATGTTCATTGATTTCTTTAATGCCGCTTGAAAGAATCTTAATTAAGATTACATTCCCTGTTGAAGCCAGCAGCTGATAATAAAGACCGCTGAAATAATCCCCAGCCAATACGTTCAGCTGACGATTTTTCAATTTATCCCCTGATTCAATTTCCTTTGAGGAAATCGTAACTAACTCATGCGTATCAAGAGCGACCTGCACCATCATAGTAGAAAGCATATCTGTATGAATCTCTTCAGAAGATTTTTCTAATTCATTAAAAAGGCCCGCTAATAACAGCAGTTTATCTTCGTCTATTTTCGGCTCATCAAGAATACTTTGAAGATAGGGATGATAAGCTTTTGATTTAATACTTTCCTTTAATTCAATCACTGTATTATTTATGTTTAACATGGAATCACCCTTGCATCCCCAAAAGATAATTTAATTTAAAGCATTTTTCTCCGTCTAAAACCAAACATCATTATATCATAAAACCTATAAGATAAAAGAAGAATGCTCTAATTTACCTATACCTTTATCGTTGGAACCATAAAAACAGCATAATTTCTTTTAGTCATCCATTTTTGCAAGAGTGGATACCCTATTTATCAATCTTCGGCTGTTTTGACTCACTTTCCACTTCACCATAAGGCGTATAAATCATCGCGTGCCCACGTACCTTAATGGCTGATGTATGCTCAGTGAACTGCGCAATCATCACTTCACCCGCATCCAGCTTTTCAGCGTGATGGAATTTAGTATCTGTTCCTCTTGTCAGCCCGATTACATTAACACTATCTTCGAACGCTTTTATTACAATAAAATCGTTACTTGGTTTCTCGTCCATCATTATCACTCCTGCAGCGTATGTTTCCTATTACCCTTTAATAAAAGCAAGTACCTCTGATCTAGTACGATAATCTTCAGCAAAGACACCTCTTACTGCTGAGGTTACCGTCTGTGCACCTGGTTTTTTCACGCCTCTCATCGTCATACACATATGTTCAGCTTCAACGACCACCATCACACCATGCGGCTCTAAGCTTTCCATGATGGAATTCGCGATCGTACTCGTAATCCGTTCCTGAAGCTGTGGACGTTTAGAAATGGCTTCCACTGCACGAGCCAATTTGCTTAAGCCCGTAACCTTACCGTTTTTCGGAATATAGGCGACATGTGCTTTTCCATAAAACGGAACGAGGTGGTGTTCACAGACAGAATGGAATGAAATGTCCTTCACAAGGACCATTTCTTCATGTTCTTCTCCAAAGATTGTTTCAAAATATTGCTTTGGATCCTGATGTAGACCTGCAAAAATCTCTTCATACATTCTCGCCACACGTTTGGGCGTATCTAAAAGACCTTCACGATCTGGGTCTTCTCCAACTGCTTCTAAAATCATTTTTACTGCTTCTTCAATTTTGGCATGATCAACATTTGCCATCTTATTTCCCCCTAATATCATAAGTAATAATACGTATCAGCACTAATAGCAGCATATTAAGATGCTGCTGAATCTTTCGTTTTAACTGTATTCTATATTAGCACAGAACGAAAATAGTAAGCAAAAAAAGGGACCACAATGTGGCCCCTTTTTCCCCTTAAAGTACCGATATGTACTTACTTCACAGCATCTTTAAGTGCTTTACCTGGTTTGAATGCAGGTACTTTGCTTGCAGCGATTTCGATTTCGTCGCCAGTTTGCGGGTTGCGGCCTTTACGTGCTGCACGTTCGCGAACTTCGAAGTTACCAAAACCGATCAATTGTACTTTATCACCGCTTTTTAAAGCGTCTAAGATTGTATCAAAAACAGCATCAACGGCTTTCGTAGCGTCTTTCTTAGAAAGTTCGCCTGCTTCTGCAACTGAGTTAATTAGTTCTGTTTTGTTCATGCCATTCACCTCCTCCCAAAAGGATATTTATAAAAAATCAATATTACAAACACTGTATAATAGTGATTTGTTACTCTTGTTACCAATTTCTATCGGCCATTGATTTATTCAAAAAATCTCAAACCAGAAATTGATCGAAGCTTGTCTGAAAAAATATGTACATTCAGGCTGGAATGGCTTCTACATTGCGTTTTCTGTAAGTAGATTATCATAGAACCCGTTACCTTAGCAAGAAAAATACAAAAATAATGGGAATCTTTTCATAAAAAAATGCATAATCTATACTTTTTAACTTTCTACACTCAATTCTTTCCCTATTAAAGAAATCTTAAACCTCTTTAAAAAGCGATAAATCAAGGTTTTTCAGGACTTTTCTATCCTACTCGAACATCTTAAATTTCGCAACACATAAGACTTAAATTCTCAATTAAGAACAAAATTTTTGTTATATTACCCAAATTATAGTAATAATCATCTCGTATCCATCAACCTGACTAAGTAAAGCGAAAAAGCTGTTGAGGTTATCTCAACAGCCTCCAGGTCTTAAAGAATAATGGCAATGAGACCACCAGAACCCTCATTGATAATTCTTTCTAACGTTTCTTTTAATTTATAGCGGGCATTTTCAGGCATAAGTGATAACTTCGCCTGAATACCTTCTCTCACAATAGAACTTAAATTCCTGCCGAAGATTTCCGAATTCCAAATGGACAGTGGATCATCATCAAAATCCTGCATTAAATACCGGACAAGTTCTTCACTTTGCTTCTCTGTTCCGATAATAGGGGCAAATTCAGACTCGACATCTACTTTAATCATATGAATGGAGGGTGCAACCGCCTTTAAGCGGACACCGAACCTTGACCCCTGCCTGATGATTTCTGGTTCATCTAGACTCATATCATTGAGTGTAGGAGCCGCTACCCCATATCCTGTTTGTTTCACCATTTTCAGCGCATCTGATACCTGATCATACTCGGCCTTTGCATACGCAAAATCCTGCATCAAGGCAAGAAGGTGATCTTTCCCTCTTATTTCTACACCAACAATTTCTTTAAGAATATCATCATACAGTTCATCTGGGGCAAACAAATCAATTTCAGCAATCCCCTGCCCCATTTCCATCCCAGCCAAGCTTGCATGATCAATAAATTCAAATTCATTAAAGTGTCCTACAACGCGATCAACATCACGAAGACGCTTTATATCCTTAACGGTTACTTTAACGGCTTCCTGATAGCTTTCCCGAAGCCAATGGTCTTCTCTAAGTACCATCACCCAACTTGGCAGATTAACGTTTACTTCTAGTACAGGGAATTCGTATAAGGCTTCTCTTAAAACATTAAGTACATCCCCTTCGCGCATACTTTCAATACTCATCGCGATTACAGGGATATCATATTTCTCTTGAAGGCTTTCCCGAAGTGCGGCCGTATCCGGATGATGAGGCTGGACTGAATTTATGAT
>NZ_JAZVJO010000169.1:0-2064 GCF_059453735.1 Peribacillus sp.
AAGTAACACTCTAGCTAATATTCTATCACAAAGGGAACATGCTTTCCCATGGTATCGACGCTTTTCTTCGATTCCAGCTTTTCAAAAACAGGACTTTTCTTATCGAGCGTTGGGTCTCACCAATAGGATTTCAAATCAGTGTAGATGGATCCGGGTTTCTTTAGAAAAAAAGACTATCAAGAGTTTCTTGATAGTCTTAGACTGTAGACAAACTTGATGGAAATCTAGCTTCTCTACTTTTTTAGTTTTTAAAATGGGGCTGTTGACTTCCGTTCCAGGCGCTTCGCTTTCCGTGGGCGGACGGTGAGCCGCTTCAATGCTTACGCTCCTGCTGGTCTCACCTGTCCCGCTGTTCCCGCAGGAGTTTTCAAACCAACACTCCAATCAACTGTCTTTCTAAATTTAATTTGGAAGTAAAATTTGGCGGTTGAAAGGAAATACGTGCTACCTGAGAACAGATTTAAGAGAAGATAAATTAAGATCGAGAAAATTACGAAAATCCTTCTCCAACAGATCCGTTCGGAGTGCACAATTAACCCTGAGAGCAATACCAGAAACGATTACATATACAGCGTAAACGCTTTGTAAAAGATGAACGAACAAAACAGTATTAGTGACTGAGCTGCTTCGATAAGCAGGAAAATTTTCATGAAATGTGTTTGAACTGTAAAAGAGGTTCGAAATGACACCATTTCGAACCTCTTTTATCTAAAAACTGAGACTATCAAGAGTTTCTTGACAGTCATCCTATGGAAACATCCTTACGAATGCTTTGACATCTTCAGTGCTTCTTTAATATCTTTAAATGATTTTGAACTTCCATACATGAGAACTCCCCCGCGATAGATACGAGCACCGATGATGGCTAAAAGACCTATCGTACCCAGAAGAATCAGGATACTCGTAAGAACTTGCCAAAACGGTACATCAAGCATCCCTACTCGAAGGAACATAATCATGGGACTAAAAAAGGGAATAAATGACGTGACCGTCACATAGCCTGCTCCTGGATTAGAAAGACCAGACATCGCAATAAGGAAGGCGATAACGATGAGCGTCGTCATAGGCATAATCATGGACTGAACGTCCTCCACTCGGCTGACGATTGATCCAAGACATGCCGCAAGTGTTGCATACAGCAAATAACCGAGTAACACGAATATCACTGCATACACAAGTATTGAAGGCTGAATACTTCCAAATCCAAAAACGGAGAAAAACCCATCATTCAATTCTGCAAGATTTTGTTTCACTGTCACATACCCAACTCCTAAAAAAAGCAGAATCTGGGTGAAATTTAATAAGGCGACCCCCAGTATTTTAGCAAACATCTGCTGTATGGGGGGAATGCTTGAAATTAATATCTCCATTACTCGTGAAGACTTTTCTGTAGCCACCTCTGTTGCAATCATACTAGAATACATCAAAACACTAAAATAGATAACAAACAACAGGATATAAACCAGTCCACGTGCTTGGTTCAAATCTTCTTCTGTTTTTGCACTTTCTTTCAGTGCAACGGTTTCAAAAACAGCTGGCGCATTTAATGCTTCAATTTGCTCATCAGTTAAATTGAGTTCAGTTTTTACCTTCTGCAGTTTTAACTGGTTTAGCGCTGCAGATAAGCCTGCACTTACCTCCGTATTAGATATTTCATTAGCTTTATAGACTCCCATTACTTCTCCGTTACTGCCTTCACTTATAAGAAGGTAACCGATTATTTCTTCATCGGCAACCTGCTTTTCTGCTTCTTTTTCATTTGGAACCGCTTGAACTGTCAGTTCCTTATTCATTGTTTCTGCCGTATTCTTGAAAAGTTCGAAATAAGCACCCGTCTTATCGACTACAGCTACTTTCTCTTTTTCATTATCATCAAAGTAATCAATTATCTTCGTTACATTGGACAGACCGAAGATTAACACTAACATGACTGCAGTTGTAATAATGAAGGATTTTGATTTTATCTTTGTTAAATAGGTATGTGCAAAGACAATCCAAAATTTATTCATAACTTGCACCTACTTTCTCAATGAAAATATCATTAAGTGAGGGCTCTTCCAGCTC
>NZ_JAZVJO010000170.1:0-2227 GCF_059453735.1 Peribacillus sp.
GAACAGTGCGGCGGGCGGCAGGGCCGAATACTTACGAGTTTGGGTCGAATCAAGGTAAGAAATGGCCGAATGTAAGACTAGGACAGTTTGATGAGACAATATGATGGCGAATTCATAAAGCCAACTGAACAAAAGGATCCGGTTTTATCAAAAAAGAGTCGCTAAAAGGGAAAAATCGAATCCATCTAAACCAAAAAGAGAAAGATACTCTATTTTCACAAGAGCCAAACCCAAGAGAGTATGAGAGTGAAAGAGTAGCCAGACTGGTCTTTGGATTATCAAAATAGAGAAAGATAGTCAGGAGGAATGGTGCCGAATAAGTGCACTAAATGATGAATGGTATAAGAGTATTTCCAAAATAAAACGAGAGTTCCATAGCGGAACTCTCGTTTTATCTTTATTCTGCTGAATGAACGGCATTAAACCATTCTTCAACGTCCCATACCTTTGTTACCCAGTCTTCATAGAAGTCAGGTTCATGGCATACGAGCAGGATGGTTCCTTTGTAGGCTTTCATTGCCCGTTGAAGCTCTTCTTTGGCTACGATGTCCAGATGGTTCGTCGGTTCATCAAATAAAAGCCAGTTGCTTTCAGTAAGCATCAATTTACATAGGCGGACCTTCGCGTGCTCGCCACCGCTTAATTGACTAAGTTGACGAGTAATATGGTCGTTTTTTAACCCAACGCGTGCAAGAATTGAACGGACTTGACCTTGCTCAAGATGAGGGAAGGCATTCCATACATCATCAAGTGGTGTAATTTTTTCTGCTTTCACTTCTTGTTCAAAGTAAGATGGGAAGAGGTAATCACCAAAGACACTTTTACCGCTGAGTGGTTTAATATCACCCAATATGGTTTTTAGTAGAGTAGATTTACCGACTCCGTTACAGCCGACGATTGCAATCTTTTCACCGCGCTCAATTGTTGTGGTTAGTTTCGGGAACAGAGGATGATCATACCCAATTTCAAGGTCTTCACTTTCAAAAACAAAACGGCTGCTGCTGCGTGATTCCTTGAATTCAAAGGTTGGTTTCATTGCTGATTCCGGTTTTTCGATTAGATCAATACGTGATAACTGTTTCTCGCGACTCTTGGCACGACCACTGCTTGAAGCCCGTGCTTTGTTCTTATTAATAAACTCTTCTTGTTTCTTAATGAAATCCTGTTGCTTTTCATACGCGCTGATATGTTGACTCTTATTGAGTTCGGATAACTCTAGGAATTTTTCATAGTTGGCTGTGTAGCGGGTCAACCTTGAAAACTCTAGGTGGAAAATGACACCGACAACGCTGTTCATAAACTCCGTATCATGGGAAATTAACAGGAAGGCATGAGGGTAATCTTTCAAGTAGTTGCTCAACCAACGAATATGTTCCACATCAAGATGGTTTGTCGGTTCATCTAGAAGTAACACTTCAGGCTGCTCAAGCAGTAACTTCGCTAATAGAACCTTCGTACGCTGCCCACCGCTTAGTGAGGAAACGTCCCGATCAAGACCCACTGCATCAAGACCTAAACCATGAGCTGCTTCATCTACTTTTTTATCTAGATTATAAAAATTCCCAGCTTCTAATCTATCTTGAATGAGTCCCATTTCCTCAAGAAGTTCTTCCAATTCTTCAGGAGTTGCAGATCCCATTTTTTCAGTTACTTCATTCAATCGTTTTTCCTGTTCAAACAAGGGCAGAAACGCTTCGTTAAGAATATCGCGCATCGTTTTCCCTTTTGTAAGCACTGTGTGCTGATCTAAATAACCATAATTCGTGCTCGGAGACCATTCTACGCGGCCTTCATCATGAATAAGCTGCCCAGTCAGGATGTTCATCATCGTTGATTTTCCGACACCATTTGCACCGACCAAACCAACATGTTCACCGGCCATTAAACGGAAGGAAACATCACTGAAAAGCATGCGGTCACCAAAGCTGTGACCTAATTTATCTATAGTAAGTAAGCTCATTAATTGTTGAACCTCCAATAAGTTTGAAAAATCTCTACCTTTCATCATACTAAAAATCTACTAGAAATGCTATGGGTTACCATTGGAAATTAACAGGGAAATGATATATTTCTGTTAAACTCGACAAATTTCTTGGGAAATAATTGAGATAACTTCACTGAAATCCTTAGTCATATCACATAGAAAAGGCGGAGAATATATACACTTCTCCGCCTAACTTACGTTAATCAAATTTCATTCCCTTTAGTAAGTCTGCAAATGGATTAT
>NZ_JAZVJO010000171.1:0-3557 GCF_059453735.1 Peribacillus sp.
TGCTGTACATGAATTACGGGTTTCTTTCCCAGTCATTTGCCATGTAATCCAATCAGTTGCTTCAATAAACCCATCCATTTCCTGATATATCTCAGGGTCTTCATCAAGTATTTGCATCAACTTTGGAAAAAGCCATTCAGATGATATCTTCCCGCCATAACGAGCTAAAAATGGTTCTTTCCGTTCTTCGGCTATCTTATTTAATTTATCAGCTGCATACTGAGCAGCATGGTGCTTCCATAGTTTTACCCAGGCATGAGGACGATTGCGAAACGCTGGCAGCTCACATAGCGGAGTTCCGTCCTTTTTTACTGGCAATACCGTACACGCAGTAAAATCAACCCCGATTGATATGATTTCTTCTTTTGCTAGTTTGCTAGATGAAATCGCTTCCTTTACAGAGTCAATTAAGCATGTTACATAATCTCTCGGGTTCTGCAGGGCCCAATCTTTTCCTAAAGGGATCGCTGTGTTAGGCAGATGGTTAGTGATGACAGCATCTGGATAATCTTTTACCGCTGAGGCAATGATATTTCCTGTTTTAAGATCCACAATGACAGATCTAGCTGACAATGAACCGAAATCTACTCCTATTGAATAGGTACTAGTCATATAATTCATCCTTTCTAGTAAGCGCTTTCTATAAAAACAATATAATATTTATACGTATAAATGTCAATTTAGATTTTTTATGTGCATGAATAATACTTATTCCGGCTGTCTTGTAATCAAACTAGAGAATAGGTATGATATGAATATTGATTTAAGGAGAGATATCATGCAGCCAAAATATAAAATTGTTATTGAAGAAATTAAGTCTTGGCTTTTTGAGGAACAGTTTCTTCCGCATCAAAAATTGCCCACCGAGACACAGCTAATGGACCGGTTTTCCGTTAGCAGACACACGGTTAGGCGGGCTATTGGAGATCTAGAGGTGGAAAATTATCTCTATCGGATTCAAGGGGGGGGCATCTATGCCGCTGATTGGAAGGGAAAACAGGCCAATCAAAATCCTACTAAAACGATAGCCGTACTAACGACCCATATTGCTGATTATATTTTCCCTAATATTATTGTGGGGATTGAAAAAATATTATCCGAACATTCCTTTTCCCTTCTCCTGGCCAGTACACATAATGATCCTTTAGTAGAACGTAAAAGCTTAGAGAATTTATTGTCCCAGCCCATTGAAGGGATGATTGTGGAACCAACAAAAAGTTCACATCCTAGTCAAAATATCGGAATATATAAGAATATGAAGAATAACCATATCCCTTGTCTGATGATTAATTCTGCTTATCAAGATATTGATTTTCCTAGGATTACAATGGATGATTTTAAGGGAGGATACATGGCTACAGAACACCTGTTAGAACTGGGACATGTCGAGATTTTAGGAATCTTCAAAACCGACGATCAACAGGGAGTGAAGAGGATGAATGGCTTTATTTCCGCTTATCAGCAAAATCCTTCTGTCTCATCAATCGGTCAGTTTATTACCTTTCAAACCAATGAAGAGAAAAAAGAATTACCAGAACGAATCAGAGCGGTTCTCAAACACTCCAATAAGCCGACAGGTATTGTTTGTTATAACGACCAAGTAGCTGTCCAAGTTATTTCTATTGCAAAAGAATTAGGAATTGATGTCCCTAATGAGTTATCCATTGTCGGATACGATGACTCACCAATCGCTAGTATCTTGGATGTAAAGTTAACCACAATCAGGCATCCTCAAGAACAAATGGGGATAGATGCTGGAAGAATGATTCTTAAACTCATAGAATCGGGTACAAGTGATGGCGATCCATCGATTCTTTATGAGCCGGAACTAATTACACGACAATCTACGAAAGAAATAAAAAGGTAAGTGCTAATCATTGATTGGTACTTTTTTTTGTTTATTTTTAGCGCTTGACATTTATACGTACAAATTATAAACTCAATTCGAGAAAGCGCTTCCTGTTAACTGAATATTCATTTAGCAAAGGCAGCAAGTTGTACATGGAGAGTGATTTATTTTTTCACCAATACACCTACGAATTGAGGGACAGAAGATGGCGACTAGTAAATTAAGGAATACTCATTCATTTTGGTACATCGTTATAATTTCAGCTGCTGCTGGAATGGCAGGATTACTCTACGGGTATGATACAGCTGTTATTTCAGGTGCAATTGGATTTTTACAAGAGTTATATGATTTATCTCCAGCTATGGAAGGGTTCGTTATTTCGAGTATTATGATTGGTGGTATTATTGGGGTGGCTGTTTCCGGCTATTTAAGCGATGCTTATGGGCGAAAGAAAATCTTAAAGGTTGCTGCAATACTATTTGCGATATCTGCAATTGCTTCTGCTTTTGCCATTTCAGTTGCGATGCTGATTGGAGCAAGAATAATCGGCGGTATCGGTATTGGCCTTGCTTCTGCATTAGCGGTCACATACATCACAGAATGTGCACCAGCTGCCATTCGTGGTCGTTTATCCTCTATGTATCAATTATTTACTGTAATCGGAATTTCAGCTACATTCTTTGTCAATTTATTAGTAGCCGATTCAGGAACACATGAATGGGGAGTGGAAACCGGCTGGCGCTGGATGTTAGGATATGGTGTGATTCCTGCCTTAATCTTTTATCTAACATTGCTTTTCGTTCCAGAAAGTCCACGTTACTTGGTCCAAAAAGGAAGAGATCAAGAAGCATTACAGGTATTAACCAATATTAATGGCAGTGAAGCAGCAAAAGTTGAAATGAAAGCGATTAAACATTCTATTGACACGGAAACAAATCTTTCAATGCGACAGCTGTTTAAACCAGGGTTAAGAAAAGCACTAGGGGTAGGTATCTTCCTCGCTCTTTTCAATCAAGTGATTGGAATGAATGCGATTACATATTATGGTCCGGAGATTTTTAGGATGGTTGGTTTTGAAGATAACACGGAGTTTGTGGCCACAAGTATGGTTGGACTCATGCAGGTTGTTGCGACAGTTGCTGCCGTTATTTTAATCGATAAAGCAGGACGAAAAAAGCTGATGGCGATTGGTTCCTTCTTTATGGCACTATTTATGCTCTTAATTGGAGGCGTTTTCTTTTTTGATATTAACAGCGGACCCTTGCTTGTTATCTTCATAATGGGTTTCACAGCGGCATTCTGCATCTCGATGGGACCGATTCCATGGATTATGATTCCAGAAATATTCCCGAATCATTTACGAGCACGAGCAGTAGGGTTAACAACGATGTTTTTATGGGGAGCAAACTGGGCGATCGGACAGTTCACCCCTATGTTATTAAACGGGTTGGGCGGAGCTATTACATTCTGGATCTTTGCTGCCATTAACGTTATTTGCTTCATCTTCGTTATGACGATTATTCCTGAAACTAAGAACAAAACGTTAGAAGAAATTGAACAATTCTGGAAGCCAAAAAATCACAAAGTTCAAGTAAGAAAAGGTGCGTAAAGCAACAGACTAAAACCCGCGGTTGAACTCTTTTATCAAGGAATTTAACCACGGGTTTTTAATTCATTAAGTATTAATTTACCTTTGTTAACAAATAAA